>JADJXQ010000027.1 GCA_016710335.1 Rhodospirillales bacterium | reverse complement strand
AGTGGCACTTCTCCCGCTTGCAGAAACGTTAAATGGTATCGCCCGCACACGCTGGGTAGCGGCGCTCACCGATGTATTTAGTGTCTGCATCAACGAGCTGCACATTTCCGTAGCTTGCATCACCCCTGCCTTCGATGAGTGCTGCAAAGAGAGCTTGAATCGCAGGCGGCAGCAGAAGGTCGTCAGCATCCAAGAAGAGCACATACGCGCCGGCAGCCAGGGCAAGGCCGCGATTTCGAGCCGCAGGTGCCCCCCTATTTGGCCCTGTCTCCCAGCGTATGCGATCGCCGTACGACTTGATCACCTCGAGGCTGCCGTCGGTCGAGCCGTCGTCGATGACGATGACTTCGGCGTTCCGATAAGTCTGCGCCAGGGCGCTGTCGATCGCCTCGCCGACAAACGCCTCGGCGTTCCAGCATGGAATAATGATGGAGACGAGCGGCTCAGTCATGGCGACGACTGCAAAGCTGCGCTATCAGTACGAGCGTCAACTGAGGGCGGGGCGAGGCCCATTTCTCTATCATATCCTCTTCTCAAGGATTGCCTTCAAAGCAGGTGCCTTGACACGAAGACGGCGTTCACCCGTCTCAGGTTGGGTAACGGAGGATAAGCCTCCGCGAACTGGTCATACAGCGCGAACACCCGATAGCCGTGCGGTTCAAGAAATTCCGAACTTTCGAAAGGCCGGTGGAACTTGTTGTCGGGGCTCATGCTGCACTCGCACTGTACCAGGTCCAGGCATGCGCCATGGATCATCCGGCGCCCTCCTTCGAGAACTGCGAGATCGTGACCCTCCGTGTCGATCTTCAAGAAATCGATATGTTCTACATCCCATTGCTCGCAGTATGAATCGAGCGTTGTTATAGAAACAGTCTCAGCACCTTCTGATTTCACGCCATAGGGCAGCTCGGTCAAGGCATCCTCTACGTAAGACATTGTCGAGTTGTCAGTCATGTTGAGGCTGATCGAGCCGATCTGATTGCCAAGAGCAAGTTTGTTGCAGACGATTTGGCTGTTCTTATTGTATCGCGCTTTTAACAATGAAAACATTTCTGCGCTCGGCTCGAAGCACCATATGCGAGCGCCTGTAAATTCCTTCAGGTACTCGTCAGTAGACTGCCCGACATTCGCACCGACGTCGAATACCTCAGCGACCGTAAGGTTGCATAAGTACTTTTTGAGATCGTAGAAGAGATCGGCACCTCGAGGTAGCTGTCTACTGACAAAAATTCCTCCTCGATTTCGAACCAGCTTTTGGCGGCTTGACGGATGGGGTCACCTCGTCCACCTCGTCCATCGGAGTGCGCCACCGGGAAATCCAGAAACTATTCTGCCATAAGCAATGGCATGATCAACAACAGGCTCGACCATTATCCTCCAGTACGAATCATCATCCAAGCTGACAATAGGAACGACAGATAGCTGAGGCCGAACATTGCGATGAGGAACACGCTTCCGGTCGGGTGAGCTACTCGAACAAGCTGCGCGACACAGGCGGCAAGCACCCCGGCGCCCACGGGAGGGGCAACAGCCAACGCGATCTCGGTGACCGATAAAACCGTCCTCGCGCTGCCCACCATAGCCAAGGAAGGTGAGGATCGCGGATGCCGCCGAGTACGCTACGGCGACTCAAACTCCGTACTGCACACCCAGACCGAACGCTGCGCAGAACCATAGTGCGGCGGGAATGCCGGCCCAGAACAGCCGTCGTGTAGTACCTAAGGAGGCATAGATCCAACCGCCGGAAGTGTAGATGGGCTGAACAAGTATGCAAACCGACAGGGCCTGCAAAATCGCTACTACCGGTTCCCATTTGGCTCCATACACAACAAGAACCAAGGGCTCCGCGGACAGATACAGCAGACACGAGAACGGTGTTGTTACGACCACTGTAGCGGCCAAAGACGTAAGATACAGTCTCTTCCAGCGGGCCGGCTCTCCTTGAGCACGACTCATAGCGGGCACGACTACCGCCGAGAGGGGCCAAGCGATTGCCGTCAGCGGCATCATGAAGAGCGCGTAGGCGCGGGTGTAGAAACCCAATTCCGTCGCATGCCACCGCCACCCGATAAGCACGTTATCAAAGCTGCGATGGAAGTAATTCAAAAAATTAAACCCTGTCAGGTAAAGTCCGAACCGGAGCGCTGGCGCCGCGTGTCCCCAGTTCTGCGTCAGGCTTGGCCGCCAAGGACAGAGTATCCACACCATCACAACCGTAACGACAACAGCGGCCCATCCCTGTATGACAAGAGCCCAATACCCGAGGTCGGTTTTCCAGGCCAAGGCTACCGCGGCAGTTGCTCCTGCCACTTGGCTTAAGATTTCAATCGACTGCACCGACAGCCACCGCATGCCCCGTTGAAGCAGGGCGAGATGCTGAGCCCCGGCGGCGGCAATCGGGAGCGGTAGAGCCAAGGCCGGTATGATCCACTTTAATCGCGGTTCATCGTACAGGGAGGCGGCCGTTGGAGCCGCAGCGATGGCAATCGCCAAAGACCAACACCGATCGCCACATTCAACAGCCAAAGTGCGCTCGACCGTATCTTGGTCGATTACCTCGCGCTGGACGATTGCTGCGGAGAGCCCAAGGCCCGAGAACAACCCCACGAAGGAAGTAACGGTCGCACCCATGGCAATTAGCCCGAAATCCGCCGGAGCGAGAAGGCGCGCCAGGATTGCTGCCGTCACTAACGCTAGCGCCATCTTCGCTGCTTGAGCGGCAGGGCCGATAATGCCGCCTTGAGCCGCGCGTCGGCCTGGGGTCGACCGAAAGATGATCGGTTACTAGGGCTTTCGCGTTCCTGTCCGCGCGGCTTACATCAGCATTACCTTTACGCATGATCAAATCCAGGAATCGCATGGCGAAAAATCGCTAGCATCTCTCCGTCGGCAACTAACCACACGAGATATGCGCCGCCGGTTCGGACTGAGGACGTGCGCCGAAGCCGCCGAAGCCGGGTAGTCGATCCGGTTAGATGTGACCGATCTGACTTGGCAAGCCCAGCGGCGGGACGAATTGTCGTACTTGGTGGGTGCACAAAGTGTAGAAGCTGTCACCGAGTTTATCCATTTCCCGACCGGCGTCGAGAAGCCGGTCTTCTTCCGGTTGACCACCGGCTCCGGCAGCGGAGTGACGGGAGCAACGGAAAGCAGGTGTTTGCCATTGTGCCGCCATGCGACCGAGGCCGGCGCAAGGCGCCTGACCAGTCTCGCGTCGACGAGCGGCACCCGCACCTCCAGGGAATGGGCCATGCTGGACCAGTCGGTGTCGCGCAGCAACTGGTTGCGCATGTAGAGGGCAGACTCGAGCGTGGCAACCTTGGCGAACGCCGTGCGAAGGCGGGGGGTCAAGGTGCCGGCGATGTGCCGGAGCGGGTCGAGGCGGCGCAATCCTTCCCTTGCCATGTCCGCACCCATCACCGCCGTCAACTCCCATGGCATGAACAGGCCGCGGCGAAGGAGATAGGCACCGGCATAGCTGCCGCCGTATTGCATCAGCCCTGCCGTCTTGGGGTGACTGACCGGCGCCAGCCGGTTGACGCCCGACGTCAGATGCCGGAATGCGGTTCCGAGCATCGGCACGCGCGAGGGGACCAACACGCGCACCCAGCGGGGATGTCGCGGAACGAGGATAACCGCCCAACAGTTCATCGCCGCCGAGACCGGAGATGGCGACCTTGAGCCCGAGTTCGCGAGCCGCCTTGCTTACGAACCAGGTGTTGATGCCGTCGATGGTCGGCTGGTCCATTGCTTCGAGGATCCTGGGCAGGTCTTCGGAACTCCGCCTCGGTGACGACACGTGTCGTGTGCCGGGTGCCGTACTGGCGTGCAACCTGCTCGGCGAGGGGCGCTTCGTCGTCGTGCCGGCCGCGGAACTCGCCGAACGCCAGCGTCACCGTTTGGATGTCCGCCTGACCGGCATCGCGCATGAGGCCGACAAGCGCGCCGGAGTCCACTCCCGCCGAAAGAAAGGCTCCGACGGGAACGTCGGCGACAAGGTGATGACGGACACTGTCGAGGAGGACGCCGCGGACGTACTCCCGCAATTCGTCCCCGTCGAGCCGGAGCGGGTTGACCTCCGCCCGGCAATACGTTTCGGCGATGGAGTGGTAGCGCTTCGGTTCGCGCGGCCCAAGGGTGTCGACCCACATCGTCGTGCCGGCCGGAACGGCGCGGATCTCCTGCAGGGTCGTGAAGGGCTCGGGAACGCTGCCGAACAGATAGTAGCCAACCCAGCCTGCCGGGTCGGGGTCCTTCGAGACCTTGCCGCCGACCATGAGCGCCTTGACCTGGGATGCGATGCGCAGAGTCCAGCCGTCGTCCGCGTAGTAGAGCGGCTTGATGCCGTACGGTCGCGAGCCAGCAGCAGGGCCGCCCTGTCGACGTCCCACAAGGCGAAGGCGAACATGCCGCGGAGATCGTGCACCATGTCTTCGCCGTTCTGGGCGTAGAGGTGGAGGAGAACCTCGGTGTCCGACCCGGTGCGAAACACGCGGCCTTTTGCTTCAAGGTCCTTTCGCAAATCGCGATAGTTATAGATCTCGCCATTGAAGGTGACGATGAGCTTGCCGTCGGCGCTACACATCGGCTGGGCGGCGCGGTCGGAGAGGTCTATGATGGAGAGACGGCGGTGTCCGAGGGCGATGCGGCCGTCCTCCGCATGCCATTCACCCGACCGTCGGGTCCACGCGCCGACATGTGGTCGCGGATGCGTCTAAGCTCCGCGCGATCCACCCGGGCGCGGCGTAAGCGAGGCAAAGATGCCCGCTATGCCGCACATCGCCTCAGACAGAGCCAGTTCGCTGTATACGACAACGGGAAGTTTGCGGAGGTGCGAGCCGAGGAAGCCGGCACCCGCCGGCGACGAGCCCTGCCTTGGCGTCCGCGCGGGCGCGGGATCGGTCGGGAGTGATTGATCGAGGTTCATGGGGTCTTTCGGATGATCGGCCGAGGTTCGGCGCGGGCGCATCGGCTGCCGTGCCTGCCCCACGCTACCGCACTCCGGGTGAAACGGGGTTCACCGGAGTGCGGGCGCTCGCACTTTATTTGCCGCCGGAATCGTTGGCGGGTCGTCGTACGTGTCTCTCGCGCCGCGGCAGGGCCTCGGCGCTCAGGGGACCGTGCGTTCTACACGGATCGGGTCACGTCGCCGGCGGTCCGTCCCTCTTCACGCGACGCAGGGAACAACACCGGATCGCCGCGCCGGCGTCGCCGTCCATTCTGACGGGTTGAGCGGCGCTCCTGACGGAATGGCGGTGGCGGCGAGGGCGGGGCAGGCCGGCAGCAGGTCGCTTTCGGCGTCGGGCTGGGCCACGGGACCCGCGCCGCGGGTTGCTGCGGCCGCGGATCGGGCGCCCGGCGCAACCGCGGCGGCGAGGGCGGCGAACCAGCTTCCGGCGAAGCGGAGCAGCCGCTGCAGGGCTGCAGCGACCGGGACGGCCGCGTCCGCCGGCCGTGGCGCCTGATCGACGCTGCGGCGGGAGATGGTGACAAGGCCGAGGAGGACCGCGCCCAGCAGCCATTCCGCCGGCAGCTCCAAGGGCAGCGGCGTCGACGCCGGGTCCGAAGCGACCGCGGCGGCGGCGCTCGCCGGATCCGCGATCAGCGTGCCGACCGTCAACGTGTCGTTGCCGCTCGCGAGGCGGAGCGTCTCGTCACCGCACGCGAGGCGGAGGCTTCCCGGCGCAGTCGGCGCCGCCACAAGGGCCAGGTCGGCGGTTGCCGCGCCGACACACACGGGACCCGCCTGCGTTCCGGCGCGCGGCTCCGACGGAACCCGGCGCACGCGGACAGCCCCGGCCGGCGTCGCGGCCGCCTGAGCCGCAACCGCGACCGGCGCCGCCCGCTCGCCGCGCTCACCAACTAGTTGTGCATTGGCAGGAACTGATGCCCCATTTGCAGGCATAAGCGGATAGACGCACGCCAGCACCGCGACGGCGCAGACAGAAAGATAGACACTCATGATCGCCCCCGTCCTCTAGCCCATCCTTGTTCTTTGTGTTGGCCGCCGGCTCCTTTTGCGCCAAGTCGGCAGGTAGTTGCGGCTCAGTCGGCGCCGTTCCAGACGGAACCGCCAACAAGCCTTCTCATCAGTGGGCCAGTTTGTACCGCACCGGCGAAGATAAAGCAACAGCCTTCTCGGCGCGCACCACGGTCGCGGCGACGCCTGCTGCCCCGCCCGCGCCGGCCGTAACGCCCTGCTTGCACAATGCCGACGTCATGCCACTAATGCGAAAGGATCGCAACTGACCGAAACTCAGCGGGACACTGGGCCGGCGGCGGTGCCGCGCCGCCAAGCGCGGCGAACGCCGCCGGCAGCGCCCGCCAGTGCAGCGGTGGATCCAAAGAATTCACCGCTGATATTCGTAACCTATTGATTCGATTGCATGTTCCATTCGGGATGAGGCACACGAGTGGGTCGGTGAACTAGACTAGCTGGGCCTGTATACTGGATCAAACGGCTCCGTACCCTCAAACGGACACAGGGACGGGTTTCTCTTCCCGGCGAGCGGATTCCCACTTCGGTCTATTATTCCGCGGCGCGAAGTGCTACGACCTTGTTCTTGCGTGCGCAGGGAGGGCGTTCAGCCATCGCCAGCAGAAAGGGTCGACGCCGCGGCAGGCCAGCGTACGGGAGTGGCTTCGCGACGCCTGCAGGGGGCCACTGGGCCGGCTGAGCGATAATGCTTTTGATATTCAGTTTCATCATTGCGCTCTTCGCGAGCTTCGTGGCGCTGCCGCTGTTGATGCGGCTCGCGTGGCGGCTGCAACTGGTGGACGCGCCGGGCGAACGCAAGGTCCACGCCAGCGCCGTGCCGCGCTGCGGCGGGCTCGCCATCGTCGGCGCGGCGCTGGTGCCGGTGTTCATGTGGGCGCCCATGGACGATGCCCTGGCCGGCTATATCGCGAGCGCCCTCGTCGTCGTCGCCTTCGGCGTCATCGACGACTTCCGCGGCATGAACGCGTGGAGCAAGTTCTTCGGCCAGGGCATCGCCGTCGCGGTGGCGCTGTCCGCGGGGATCGTCTTCGAGGTCCTGCCGTTCTTCGGGATGGACCCGGCGCCGCCGTGGGCGACCTATCCGGTCACGGCCCTCTTCCTCCTCGGCGTCACCAACGCCTTCAACCTGTTCGACGGCCTGGACGGCCTGGCCGGCGGCTGTGCGGCGTTGAGCCTGCTCGCCGTCGGGGTTCTTGCCGCACAAGGGGACGGCTTCGGCTACGCCCTGATCGCGGCCGCGGTGATCGGCGGGATCTTCGGCTTTTTGCGCTTCAACACCCACCCGGCCAACGTCTTCATGGGCGACGCCGGCAGCCAGTTCCTCGGCTTCACGGTGGCGGTGTTGAGCGTGCTGGTCATCGGGCGCGCCGATCCGGCGCTCAATCCGGCACTGCCGTTGCTGCTCCTCGGCGTACCGGTGGTGGACACGCTGATGGTGATGACGGTGCGGCTGGCGGAGGGGCGCTCGCCGTTCAGCGGCGACCGCAACCACGTGCACCACAAGCTGCTGGACGTTGGATGCGCTCACTACGAGGCGGTGGCGGTCGTGTACGTGATCCAGGCGTCGATGATCGCGGCGGCGTTCGTGCTGCGCTACGCCTCCGACCTGGCGGTGGTGGGCGCCTTCGCGGCGTTCGCCGTCGCCGTGCTGGCGCCGCTGGTCTGGCTCCGGCGGGTGCGACGACGGGGCCCGCCGCCGCCGCCCGGCGCGCCGACGGCAGAGCGCCGGAACCTCTGGCTGCGGCGTCAAACGTGGCTTGCCCCGACCAGCGTCGCCGCGGTTCGCTACGGGATCGTCGGCTTCATGATCTGCGGGGCCTTTGCGCCGCTGCCTTACGACCAGGGTTTCGGGTTGGCGGTGGCCGGCGTCGGCGTGCTGATCGTCGCCGCCGGCCTGGTCCGCCCGCTATCGTCGGCGACGGTGACGCGGGTCGCCGCCTACGGGGCCGCGGTCCTCGTCGGCTACCTGTTGGTGCGGTGGTCGCTGGTGTCGGCGCCCGTGGCCTGGGCGGTCGCCCTTTACCTCACCGCCCTGTGTGCGGCGCTCGGGGTGGCCCTCAGGGTCAGCCGCCGCGATCTGTTCCGGGTGACGCCGCAGGATCTCCTGGTCCTCATGTTCGCCATCGCCGTTCCGAACCTGGCCGGCGACGTGCTGAGCGGGCAGCCAATCGTCAAGGTTGCGCTGGTCCTGATCATCCTGTTTTATGCCAGCGAGTTCGCCATCGTCCGCGACGACCGGGCGCGGTGGACGATCGCCCCGGCGGCGTTCCTGTCCCTGGGATCATAGGGCTGCGCGGCGTGCTGGGATGAGGCAATCAGGCTGACGATGAACGGCGGCGGCATGACCGGGCCGGCAGGGGGCGCGTGCGGGAAGCGTCCGCGGCGCATGCCGCCGGCGGCGATGACGGGCGCAGCGGACACGGGCGGGAAGACGAGACCATGAAGGACGATATGCGAGGACTGCCGGCGCCGGCGCCGGGACCGCTGCCGGCGAACGTTCCGCTGCCGCGGGAGGCGCCGCGGGAGTACCGCGACTACACCGAGGAGGAAGACGATTTTTCCCTCCTCAGGATCGCCCAGATCCTGTGGCGGCGGAAGGTGTTCATCATCGCCGTCGCGCTGGTGCTGATCACAGCCGCGCTCCTCGTGGTCAGCCAGTTGACGCCCCGGTACACGGCGGAGGTGCTGCTGCAGTTCGCCCCGCCGCAGACGAAGTTCGTCCAGATGGACGCAATGGTCGGCGAGTCGGCGGACGGCGCCTCCCGCTCCATCGACCAGGCGATCCAGACCGAGATCGAAATCCTCAAATCCCGCGACCTTGCGGAAATCGTCATCGAGCGGCTCGACCTCATCCAGGCCTGGGAAGAGCGGGCGGCGGCGGCACGGGAGCGATCCTGGGGCCGCGTCCTCGGAGAATGGGCGCTGTCGATGGTGGCGCTGCTGCCGGCGGACATGGCCGACCTCGTCAACACCTACATCGTCGGCGAAGTCGAGGATGTGCTGCCGGAAGCCAGCACGGGCGCGATGCCGCAAGAAGACCACCCGATGATCATGGCGGACGCGGTGGGGCGCTTCGACTCGTCGCTCAGGGTGTCGCGAGCCGGGATGTCGACCGTGCTGGAGGTGTCGTTCACGGACGTCGATCCGGGGCTGGCGGCGAGCGCGGCCAACGCCCTCGCCGACGCCTACATCGACATGCAACTGGCGGCGAAGACGCTGGCGACCCGCCGCGCCGAGGCGTGGCTGACCGACCAGGTGGAGGAGCTGCGCGAGATCGTGCGGACATCGCGCGACCAGGCGGAGATCTACCGCGAGCGCTTCGGGCTGGTGGAGGAGAGCGACCTGGTCATCCTCAAGCAGGGCATCGACCACGTCAACGCGCAGGTGTTCGAGGCGCGCGCGGCGTTCGCCGCCGGAGAGGAAAGGATCGACTTCTTCCGGTCTCTCCTGAAGGCGCAGGACATCGAAGCGCTGATCTTGAACATGCCGACGCCGATCGTCGAAGTCCTGTTCCGGCGCGCGGCCGAGCTCAAGATCGAAAAGGCCAAGATCGACGCGCTCTATTCCTTCGATCATCCGACGTTGGCGGCGATCGCCAAGGAGACTGCGGAAATTCGCAAGTTCCTTCTCCAGGAGGCCACTACGTACCTGGAGACGCTGAAGAAGAACCTGGCCGTCGATCAGCAACGGGTGGTGCGGCTGGAGCAGGAGATCGAGGCGCTCAAGACCCAGATCAACGAGCTCGGCAAGGCCAAGGTGGAGCTGCGGGCGTTGGAAAGCGAGGCGGACGCCAACCAGGCCATGTTCGAGACGTTCCTCACCCGCGCCAAGGAGGCGCGGCTGCAAAGCGAGATCCAGGAGGCGGACGCGCGCATCGTGTCCCAGGCGGTCACGCCCGGAAAGCCGTCGTGGCCGAACAAGACGCGCATGCTGAGCATCAGCGCGCTGTTGTCAATCATTGCCGCCTGCGGCCTCGCGCTGCTGCTGGAGAACCTGCAGAAGGGCTACAGGGCGCTGGAGGACCTGGAAAGGGACACCGGCCTGCCCGGGCTCGGGATTATTCCCAACGTCAAGGAGTTCGGCGGGCGCAGCACGGCGGCAGACTTCGTGCTGGAGCGGCCGAACTCGGCGTACAGCGAGTCGCTCCGCACGGCCCACACGGGCGTGCTGCTCTCCAACGTGGACACGCGGGCGCGCAGCATTCTGGTGACGTCGTCGGCGCCCGGCGAAGGCAAGACCACGTTCGCCGTCGGCCTCGCCCGCCTGCTCGCCCGCGGCGGCAGCCGGGTGCTGCTGATCGACGCCGATCTGCGCCGCTCCCAGTTGCACAAGACGTTCGACGCGCCGAAGGGACCGGGACTGGTGGAGGTGCTGCTGGACGGGGCGCACTGGCGGGAGGCGGTGCAGACCGACGAGCCGTCGGGCCTCTGGTTCCTCACCGCCGGCGATGTGAAGGTGCCGAGCCCGCAGGACGTGCTGGGCTCCGAGCGCATGGGCAACCTGATCTTCGAGGCGTCGCAGGAGCTGGATGCGGTGATCGTCGACACGCCGCCGGCGATGGCGGTGTCGGACGCCAGCGTCGTCCTGCAACATGTGGACCGCGCCGTCTACCTGGTGCGCTGGGGCGAGACGCCGCGGGACATGGTGGCCCAGGGACTGAAGCAACTTCGCGGCGGGCGCGCGAAGGTCGCAGGCGTGGTGCTGTCGATGGTCGACCTGCGTAAGAACGCAAAATACGGGTATAGTAGCTCAGCCTACTACTACTACGGCAGGTACTCCAAGTACTACAGCTCCTAGCGCAGCGGCCTCAACGCCGGGCGTCGCCGTAGTTCCAGGACTGGGCGCAGCCGACGCCGAGCAGCAGGAAGAACAGGAACGCAACGCCGGGAATCTGCAGGCTGAAATCCACCAGCGAGTGCAGGCCGAGCTGGAGCACGGCGGCGACGGCGATGGCCGGGATGTAGCGGTCGCGCCGGCGGCGTCGGAAGCCGGCGAAGCAGAGGATGCCCAATGCGGCGACGCTCGTGACCAGGCAGGCCGCCGCCGGGATGCCGAGTTCGACCGCGTTCTCCAGGTAGCTGTTGTGGGCGCGCTTGAGGCCGACCAGTTCGCCCTCGGGATCGTAGAGGCGGATCACTTGCTCGTAGGTGCCGAGCCCCGTCCCCAGCCACGGCCGGTCGGCGATGGCGTCGACGGTGGTCGCGAAGATGCGGAGGCGAGAGTCCTCCGCGGAAATGTCCTTGAGGCGCTCTGAGGTCCCTCCTCCGCCCAGGAACAGGAACGGCACCAGCAATGTCGCGGCCGCTGCCGGCGCCAGAACGGTGGCGCGCCGCCACCGGGACTCTGATTCCCTGCGACGAAGCATGAGGACGAGGGTGCCGACGGCGGCAACCGTCGACAACAGCCCGCCGCGGGACTGGGTCAAGAGGACGGAGCCGAAGATCAGGGCGATCACCAGCAACAGGACACCGCCCCGCCCCAGCAGCCACTCCACCAGGATCTCGCGCCGTTCGCGTTCGTCGCGCCCTGATTCGTTCTTGCGGTCGAGCTCGATCATGAACACCGCAACCGCGCACAACAAGCCGAGCCCGGCGAACGTCGCGTATGAATTGCGGTTGATGAACGTGCTGGTGACGGTGCCGGCGCCGCTGGGGTTATCGTAGGTGAAGGTCGAGCCGCTTCCCAGAACGACGGCCGCGAGGCCATAGAACGCGAATACGGCAAGGACGTAGGCAGTGACGCGGACGGCGAGTTTGGCGTTGTCGCGGCTGCGTCCATACTGCAGCGCTAGCCAGAACACGCCGGCGTATATGAGGAGGCGGGTCACCCCCACCATCGCGGCATCGGGATTGACGGCCACGGCGCCAGGCAGCGGCTGGCCGAGCGCCTCGGCGGCGAGACGCCAGATCGGGTGGCTCCAGGCGGGCGCGACCTCCGGCCATGACTGAACGGCTGCCCAGAGGATGGCGGCGGAAAACGGGAGGATCGCCCACCAGATGGCGGCGGCCGATACGGCGACGCGGCGCCTTCCGCGAATCACCTGGACGCTCCACACGAGAATCAGCACCGCAATAATCACGCCGACCAGCGACCACGTCCATTGCAGGACGGCGCCGAACGGCACGGACGCCAGTAGCACCGTAATCAGCAGAACCAGGAACGGACCGCGCGAGCGGCGCCGGGATGGAGAGGCATCCACCCGCGCGCCGCCGGATGGGTCCGGCGTGTCCCGCGGCTCCGCTTCCGGCGCCGGCGGTTCCGCCTCATCCGGCGCGGCCGGCGCCGCGTCGACGCGGGCTGTCGCCTGGGCGTTCGTTACCACGTCGCGCCCGGGTCCGGCGTGTCCCGCGGCTCCGCTTCCGGGTCCGGCCACTGGCTCTCGAAGATCGCCTCGATTTCCCCGTTGCGGACCGCATCGTCACCCAACGCCGTCTGCAGGACCGGAAGCGCCTCCAGGGACGCGGCGCGGAGGGCCAGATCCTCGGCCAGGTGCCGCGGCTCGCGGTCCCAGGTGCGGCGGATATGACCCTCCAGAGTCGCCTCCTCCGCGTCGCTCCAGTACGGCTCGGAAACTAACGCCAGCTCCGCCACTGCTACGGCCTGCGACGCTAGTCCCGGGCCCGTCAGCGCCGCCAGCCCGGCGGCATGCGCCACGGTCGACCACGTCTCCTCCGCGGCGTCCTCCATCAGAATGCGCAGCTCCTGATTGATTCCGAACTGGAGCCAGAGGTCAGGCCGCAGCGGCGCGCGCCCCAGGCTTTCCTCCAAAGCTTGACGCTCCTTCTCCATGAGCTCGGCGCGCGCGCTTGAGCCTTCGCGGAACTCCGCCGCCAGCACGTAGCCGGTCGCAAGGCCAGCCCAGGCGTCAGGCGCTTCCCGCCACGCCAGCGCCCTGCGGTTGGATCGGACGATGGTGACGACGTCCTCGGCGCCGAAGGGTGCGCCGGTGACCAGCTTGTCAAGCGCCGCCTCTCCGCTCCGACCGGCAAGGGCGCTGCCGAGGATGGGGACGCACAAATAGAGGATGACCGATGCCAGCGTCAGGCCCAGCGCGGCGGAGCCGACCGCGCCGGCCTTGGAGACGCCGCCGGTCGTCTCGCTGCTCCGGAATCGGCGTTGCGCGGACCGCGGCCGTTGGTCACCCTCGGGCGCCGGCCCGTCGACCGCCTCGCGGTTCGGTGATCCCGGCGCGTCGTCGGAATTTTCGATCGGCATCACTCAGAGATGACTGGCCGGAAGACGGGCCAGAAGATTGGCCGGAAGAATTAACTCGACGCAGGCGGTCCGGCCGCGCGAGCGCCAAGTGTTCCCAGGCTCAGGACGGCTCAGGACGCCGAAGCGGATGACCGCTTCGACGCGCTCTGAACCGGGCACTCAGCTGGAGGCTTCGGTGGCTTCACTACAGTATGACGGCGCCGGCGCAATGGGACTGGCACCGAACCGCACAAGCTTGCGTTCGTTCTGCCGCAATTTAGCCTGGATGTTCTCCAAATCTCTGCCGAGGTTGAACCGGCGCTCGCAGCGGTCGATCAACTGCTGCCGCTCCCTCATCAGCTTCACGATGCGCTTGTCCGGCGGTGGCGGGCGAGTGTCCTCCGGGTCACTCCCCCCGGCCGAAGGCGGCTGCGTTCCCGGTGTCGGCAGGCTGTCTTCCGGTTCATTATTATACTGCGCGGAAGCTGGTGAACTCGCCACGACCGCCCCATAGGACAGCGCCGCCGCGACCAGCATGAACAGAAATGGCCGTTTAATCATCGTCCGCCCTCCTCGAAGGTAGCAGTGGTCCTATACCAACTTTTCTGCTTATTGAGAAGCATCATTGCACGTCAACGCGGAGAAAGCAAACGCTGGGCACGGCCGATAACAGAACGATCCGAGCCTTCAGCACGTGGTTCTGCGGACGGTTCCGGTCGCCGACCACCGCCGCCAATCGCGCACGTTCCTCGGCGGTCACGATCTGAAGCCCTTATCCACGGACGAGGCGCAGCGCGCCGACGGCTGCGTCAGCGAGGTCGAGCATACGGGCGACGTAGTGCTCGCGGGCGGCGAAGCCCGGCCCGTCGTCAGCGAGGAACTCGCGCTCGAGGCTGTCGATCAGACGGCGCAGGCGACGCTGATGCAAGCCGAGCAAGGTCTGGACCGGATCCGCGACGAGGCCGGCGAATGCCGCCGCGAGCGCCCCCGTGGCGATCAGGCCGGCGGTCGTGCCGGCGACGAGCGCAGGCGACGCGGCGGCAGGGAACAGGGCATACCAGGCCCAACCTGCCGTGCCAAGCCGAGAGGAAAGGCCGCGACCGCGGCGTTGTGGGGCGAGGGCCGCGGCGAGCGACGGGCCGAGCGAGACCATGCCGGGGGTCAGCTTGTCGAACGCCGCCGCGCCGGCGCCGAGGGTGGCAAGTGCGGTTGTCATTTCGGCGACAGCGGCGCGGGTGCCGGCATATTCCGAGACCCCCGAGACGAGTCTACGCCCGACCACGCCGGTGTCGGCTGCGGCAGCCCGCGCTGCGATCAGCGCTCGCACCCGGGGAGAGGCGAGAATGGCCTCGGCAAGGGCGTCGCGCCCGGACGAGCCGTCGGCATCCTGCCAGGGCAACTCCAGCAACTCGACCACCACCAGCCGTTCCACCTCGCGCGCGGCGTCGCTGCGAAGAAGGATGCGGCGCGTCGCGAGCCACTCCGCGCTCCGCCTTCGTCCGGCCGCCCGGGCGGCCCGAGCGCCGAGGCGAACCGCGACGAAGATGGGCGCGAGCGCGATATTCGCCGGCGCACGGACGACGTCCCAGCCCAGCGCATGACGATGAAGGGCGAGCGATCCGCGGAGGCCGAACCGCCGGCGCACGAAGCCATCGACCCGATCGCGTCGCGCAGCGAAATAATCTCGCGCCGCCGCCGTGACGGCAGCGCGCGCCGCCGCCGCGTCACCTCCCTCAATGGCGCCCACAGCGTCCATTCCCCGCGCTCCGTCGTCACCATCTGGAAATCTGGCACGAAGAACGTCAGCCACAAGATGGCACCGGCGACCGTCGTTTATAGGGATTCGTTGGGCCGGTCGGCCTCCAGAAGATAATGGATGTCAAAGTGCAATCGACGGGCATTCCTCGCGGCGCGGTCAGGCGATCCGGTGAAAGGGCCGTCGGTATCGGCCTCGGCCAGCGCTGTTTCCGCGCTCGAGGGGCTGTTCGAGGATCGCGACGTGGTCTGCTCCTCCTTGGCGAAGTCCCCGGCAATCCCGCGGATCTCTTTATCAGGCGAGGTCGCGGCGATGTGATGGTAGAACTCGAACCCCAGCTTTTCCCCGTCCAATGCAGCCCGCATCGCGTCGACACGAGAGAGGCGCGCATTGCCGGCCCATAGCGCGGTCTGCTCGGGGGTAACCAGATCCGGCCAGACATGCTCCTTCGGCAGGAGAGCGGTGACGTCCCGGTCGCCCAGGAGCGCCTTGACCTCGTCGCGATGGAGGCGCGAATAGGTGGAAAGCTTGCGGAAGAGGTCCGCGACCTCATCGTTGCCGCAGCCCGCCATGGCCTCCGCGAGGTCGTCGAAATGAATCGCCGCTTCGTCTTCGACCTTGATGGCATACGCCAGGAATTCGTCGACGGAGCCGATCTTGATCCCGCCGGCAAAGATCCCTGCGGCGATCGACATGGCCGGCTTCCTCGCCGGCAGCGTTTCGTCGCCGCCAAACGCGACCATGATGTCTTCGTCGCGGATGAAACAGTCGCAGAAAATAGTCGGATACCGCGGCGGGGTGCCGTCGCACTCTGGTCACCTGGATCTCGTGCCGGGTAATCTTGCCCGTTCGTTTCAGGACTTCCTTTTCCTTCTCGGTCAAACCGATCCCGTAACGCACGGCGGGATTGAGATGAGTAACTTCAACCACGCATGAACCGCATTCCCCGTCGCGGCAGTCGAACGGGATCGGGATCTTGTGGGATCGCGCCACGGAAAGGATGGTGCCGCGGTGCCCCGCAATGGCATACAGACGAGCGTCCTTCGCCATCATCGGTGACGAGAAAGTCACGTTGGCCATTCGAATGCTCCTGCTCTCCGGATGATGCGCCTCTTGGGTTCGCCGCCGCGCGCAACCCGGCACAGCGAACGCGGACAAGCGCCGCAGCTCAGTCAGCAAGAAATCCGCTCAAGTGGCAACCGCAGGATCCTGCGTCGATATGAGCCGCGGCGTGATGGCGACAGAATTGTCGTCTTCGGCCGTCCCTCCGTCGCGTTGCCGACATCCACGGTTCCGCAGCCTTTGCCCGAATGATGAGCATGCCACCACGGTCTGCGCTAATTTCTGGCGCGCGCCATGCGCCGAGGTTTTCCGTGTGCATCTAAGGCTCTGATCAACCGCGCGATTATTTGCGCGGGTCTGCGGCACGCGTATTGCTACAGAAAACGAAAGACTTGCGCAGGACGAAGGTGCAACGAGGAACGTTCGAGGCTCCCGGGACAGTTCGCCATGTAGCCGGAGGTCGGCTGCTGAGCGATCTGGGCATGGTGCTTGACGTCAACCTGATGCGATCCGGCGCCGATGGCTGGATCCTTGTCTGCGAGGCCGCAGTCAATGGACGCCAACAACGCAATGAAGACGTCCCTGTCGCTCGTCAGCATGTACGAAATCAGAAAGATCCCGACATCGACCGTAGACTTGCAGGCGCAACGGCGTGGCGTGCTCAATCTGTTGGCGTCGTATATGGAAATGCAGCGCGGCATCGTCGCGATCACCGACGGCAAAGGCTCGCTGCGCATCCTCGCGGCCGCAGGGCTGTCATCGTCGGCGGTCAACGACGGCGCCGCCGACATGCCGGCGGAGATCGCCGCGCGCATCGTCGCCGGACAGGCGCCATTCGTGACCGAGAACGTCGCTGACGATCCGCTTCTCGCCGAGTACGTGCGGGTGCCGAGCGTGCTCGAAGACGAGACCGTCTCGTTCATCGCCGGGCCCGTCAAGACACCAAGCACCGTTCGGCTTCTTGCCGTAGCGCGCGTGCGGCGGAGACATGTTCTCGTGAGCATCGGCGAGGACATCCGCTTCCTGACCATGGTCGCCAACCTGATCGCGCAGACGGTTCGGCTGCACGAGGGCATGAATCCCGCCGAGCGCGAGCCCGACGCGGAGTTCGCCGATCTCTACGTTCCATCCCGCGCCGCAGCGGCGGACGCCGAGTACCGGCTCGACAACGTGATCGGCGCCAGCCGTCCCATGCAGGAGGTGTTCGCCCAGGTCCACCTCACGTCGTTGACCCGATCGACCGTGGTGCCCGCGGCGAAAGCGGCACCGGCAAGGAAGCCATCGCCAGGGCGGTGCATACGCCCAGAGCCCACGCCGGCGACCGTTCGTCAAGGTCAACCGCGCCGCCGCACTCCCCGGACACCTTGCTCGAGTCCGAACTGTTACCCCGGCCACGAGAAAGGCGCCTTCACCGGCGCCACTCGCCAGCGCAAGGGGCGGTTCAGATTGCCGACGGCGGCACGCTGTCTCTCGACGATCGAAGGGCGACGTGTCTCGCGGCGTTCCAGGCGAACGTCGCGGGTGCCGCAGGAGCGTGAGTTCGAGCGGGTCGGCGGCAAGTCGACCATCCAGTCGACGTCCGCCTGGTCTGCGCCACCAACCGCAACCTGAGGAAGCCGTCGTAAGCGGTGAGTTCCGCGCCGATCTCTACTACCGTATCAACGTCGTCCCGAGCCGTTCATCCTGCCTCCGTGAGCGGCGCCCGGACATCCCGGCGTTCGCCGAACACTTCAGCGCCTTCAACGCCGAGAACGACCGCACGCTCGAGTTCTCCGACCAGGCGGTCAACGTGTTCACCTCCCGCGACTTCCCCGGCAACGTCCGCGATTTCGAGAACTGCGTCTCACCGGGCGGCGACCTTGTCCCGCGGCGACCGGTCATCCCGACATGATCGACTTCGCGTGTCAGAGCGAGCGTTGCCAGTCGCCGCGCTCAAGGTCCGGAAACGGCGCCACGCGAGCGGCGGTCGAGCTGGAGGACCGTGGCCGGCGACCGCCCGTTGTCGGCGAACTGCCGCCGGACGGTCCGGGCCTCGGACGGCTTCGCCGGCGTTCGACGCCTTGTCCCCGCGCGAGCGCTTGATCCTGTGTGATGGAGAAGCGTCGGCTTGGTTCGGGCTAAGGCCTGCAGGCAGTTGGGATGACCCCGCGCCAGGTCGGCTACGCGCCCGGAAGCACGGCATCGAGATCAAGCGTTCAGAAGGCGCCCGCGGTCCGCAGTGTCGGATGTCCGATGAGCACACTGCTGACAGATCGGGAAAGCCCGGCCAATCAGTTAAACTCCTATTTTGCAGGAGAGAGTTTATGGCGTGGCATGACCCGCCTGCAATATTCAGTGCCATTACTGCAACCGCAAGTACGACTGCGCCAACGAGAGCCGGCCGGGCGTCGTCAGCGAGACCCTGACCCCCGAAACCGCGGCACGAAAAGCGGCATGGGTAGCATCGCAGGTACCGCAGCTTTCCGTCGTCGGCATCGCGGGGCCCGGCGACGCCCTCGCCGATCCGCGCCGCACGTTCGAAACCTGCGCGCGCATCGCCGAGGCGCTGCCCGACGTCCGGTTGTGCCTTCCACGAACGGCCTGGCCCCACTCGATAACCGCCGAGGCGATCGTCGCCCACGCCATCGACCACGTGACCATCACCATCAACGCCATCGATCCCGCCATCGCTGCCCGGATCTACGCCTGGGTATCGTTCGACAAGCGGCGGCGCACCGGCGAGGACGCCGCGCGGATCCTGATCGAGCGGCAGCTGCTCGGCCTCGACGCGCTGATCGCCGCGGGGGTCCTGGTCAAGGTCAACTCGGTGATGATCCCCGGCATCAACGACGCGCACCTGAAGGACCTGAACACCGAACTCAACGCGCGCGGCGCGTTCCTGCATAACGTGATGCCGTTGATTTCCGACCCGGCGCATGGCACCCACTTCGGCCTGACCGGCCGGCACGGCCCCACTGCGGTCGAACTGAAACAGGTGCAGGACGATCTCGCCGGCGGCGCCAACCTGATGAAGCACTGCCGCCAGTGCCGCGCAGACGCCGTCGGCCTGCTTGGCGACGACCAGGGTCCGGCGTTCAGTATCGACCGGCTCCCGGCCGAAACCGCCGTCGACCACGAAAGCCGCCGCGCCTACCGCGCCGTGGTCGAGCGCGAGCGCAAGCACCGCGACGCCGCCGCGTCGGGCGTCACGGATGACCTGAGCCGGGTGGCGACCGACGAGCGCCGGCTGTTCGCGGTCTGCACCAAGGGCAGCGGCCGTATCAACCAGCACTTCGGTCACGCCCGCGAGTTCCAGATCTATGAGGCGGACCGCGACGGCGTGCGCCGCGTTTTGGCTGACCGCCGCGCCGCCCAGTACCGCCAGGGCGGATATGGCGAAAGCCGAAACGATGGATCGCCGCCATCGCGCTGCTCGCGCGACGCATCTGCCTGTTCTTTGCGCCCGCATCGGCCACGGTCTGCGCGAGCGCCTGACGGCCGCGCCGTGGGGATCCGCGCAATCGACCATTGCGCCCATGAGTACATCGAAACG
>JADJXQ010000026.1 GCA_016710335.1 Rhodospirillales bacterium | reverse complement strand
CTCCGCACAGCCCACACAGGCGTGCTGCTCTCCAACGTGGACACGCGGGCGCACCAGCATTTCTGACGACGTCGTCAGCGCCCGGCAGAAGGCAAGACCCCGTTCGCCGTCAGCCTCGCCCGCCTGCTCGCCCGCGGCAGGCCAGTGCTGCTGATCGACGCCGATCTGCAACGCTCCCAGTTGCTGCAAGACGTTCGACGCGCCGAAGGGACCGGGGCTGGTGGAGTGCTGCTGGACCCAGGAGCGCACTGGCGGGAAGGCGGTGCAGACCGACGAGCCGTCAGGCCTCTGGTTTACTCACCGCCGGCGATGTGAAGGTGCCGAGCCCGCAGGACGTGCTTTACAGGCTCCGGGCGCATGGGCAACCTGATCTTCGAGGCGTCGCCGGGCTGGATGCGGTGATCGTCGACACGCCGCCAGCGATGGCGGTGTCGGACGCCAGCGTCGTCCTGCAACATGTAGACCGCGCCGTCTACGGTGCGCTGGGGCGAGACGCCGCGGGACATAGTGGCCCAGGACTGGAAAACAACTCCGCGGCGGGCGCGAAGGTCACGGGCGTGGTGCTGTCGATGGTCGACCTGCGTAAGAACGCAAAGTACAGCTATAGCGGCTCAGCCTACTACTACTACGGCAAGCACTCCAAATACTACAGCTCCTAGCGCAGCGACCTCAGCGCCAGGCGTCGCGCCGTAGTTCCCGGACTGGGCGCAGCCGACGCCAAGCGGCAGGAAGAACAGGAACGCCACGCCGGAATCTGCGGGCTGAAATCCCCCAGCGAGTGCAGGCCGAGCTGGAGCACGGCGGCGACGGCGATCGGCCGGGATGCAGCGGTCGCGGCGGCGGCGTCGAGCCGGCGAAGCAGAGGATGCCGAAGCGCAGCGACGCGTGTGCCGAGGGCAATGCGGCCGCCGGGATGCCGGGATTCGACGGCGTTCTCCAGGTGGCTGTCGTGGGCGCGCTGGGCCGACCAGCTCGCCCTCGGGATCGTAGAGGCGGATCACCTGCTCGTAGGTGCCGGCCCCCGTCCCAGCCACGGCCAGTCGGCGATGGCGTCGACGTGGTCGCGAAGATGCGGGGGGCGGAGAGTCTTCCCGCGGAAATGTCATGAGGCGCTCCGGAAGTCCCTCCTCCGCCCAGGAACAGGAACGGCACCGGCAATGCTGCGGCCGCTGCCGGCGCCAGGACATGGTGGCGCGCCGCCACCGGGCACTCGGACTCCCTGCGACGGAGCGGCTGAGGACGGCGAGGTGCCGACGGCGGCAACCGTCGACAACAGCCCGCCGCGGGACTGGGTCAAGAGGACGGAGCCGAAAGATCAGGGCGATCACCAGCAACAGGACGCCGCGCCGCCCAGCAGCCACTCCACCAGGATCTCGCGCCGTTCACGTTCGTCCTCCTGATTCGTTCTTGCGGTCGAGCTCGATCATGAACACCGCAACCGCGCACAGCAAGCCGGGCCCGGCGAAGACGTCGCTATAGTTGCGCGTTTGATGAACGTGCTGGAAGTGACCGGTTGCCCGGCGCCGCTGGGGTTATCGTGGAGGTGAAGGTCGAGCCGCTTCCAGAGCGACGGCCGCGAGGGCCCGCAGAACGCGAATACGCAGGCAAGGACGTAGAGGCGGTGACGCGGACGGCGAGTTTGGCGGCTTGTCGCGGCTGCGTCATCCTGCGGCGCTGGCCAGGAACACGCCCGCGGCTCTATGAGGAGGCGGGGTCACCCCACCATCGCGGCATCGGGATTGACGGCCCGCGGCGCCAGGCAGCGTGGCCGAGCGCCTCGGCGGCGAGACGCGCAGATCCGGGTGGCTCAGGGCGGGCGGGCGCGACCTCCGGCGGCCATGACTGAACGGCTGCCCAGAGGGATGCCGGCGACGGAAAACGGGAGGATCGCCCAGCAGATGGCGGCGGCGATGCGGCGACGCGGCGCCTTCCGCGGATCACCTGGACGCTCCACACGACGGATCGGCATCGCAATAACCACGCCATGCCAGCGACCGCGTCCATTGCAGGACGGCGCGGGGCAACACGGACGCCAGTAGCACCGTAATCAGCAGAACCAGGGAGGGACCGCGCGACGCCGGGATGGAGAAGCATCGACCTGCCGCGGCGCCGGATGGGTCCGGCGCTCTCGCAGCTCCGCTTCCGGGGCCGGTTGTTTCCGCTACATCGGCGCGGCCGGCGCTACGTCGCCCGCGCGTCGGCTGTCGCCTGGGCGTTCGTTACCACGTCGCGCCCGGGTCCTGCGTCCCGCGGCTCCGCTTCCGGGTCCGGCCACGGACTCTCGAAGATCGCCTCGGTTTCCCCGGTGGACCCGCATCGTCACCCAACGCCGTCTGCGGGACCGGGAAGCGCCTCCGGGGGACGGCGCGGAGGCCAGAATCTCGGCTAGGGTGCCGCGGCTCGTGGTCCCAAGTGCGGCGGATATGACCACTCCGGTCGCCTCCTCCGCCACGTCGCTCAGTACGGCTCGGAAACTAAAGCCAGCGTCCGCCCTACCACTGCTACGGCCTGCGACGTCAGTCCAGGGCCCGTCAGCGCCGCCAGCCCGGCGGCATGCGCCCACGGTCGACCACGTCTCCTCCGCAGCGTCCTCCGTCAAATGCGCTGTTCCCCCAGATTGATTCCGAACTGGAGCTAGGAGGGTCAGGCTGCAGCGCCTCCCAGAAGCTTTCCTCCAGAAGCGACTCCATCTCCATGAGCTCAGCGCGCGTAGCTTGAGCCTTCGCGGAACACCGCCGCCAGCACGCAGCCGGTCGCAAGGCCGGCCCAGAGCGTCAGGCGCTTCCCGCCACGCCAGCGCCCTGCGGTTCGATCTCGCGGACGATGGTGACGACGTCCTCGGCGTGAAAGTTGCGCCGGTGACCAGCTTGTCAAAGCGCCGCCTCTCCGCTCCGACCGGCAAGGGCGCTACCGAGCATGGGGACGCACAAATAGAGGATGACCGATGCCGGCGCGTCAGGCTCAGCGCGGCGGAGCCAAACCGCGCCGGCCTTGCAGGTGCCGCCGGTCGTCGCACTGCTCCGGGATCAGAACCGTTGCGCGGACCGCGGCCGCTGGTCACCACTCAAGGGCGCCGGCCGTCGACCGCCTCGCGGTTCGGCGTGATCCGCGCGTCGTCGATTTTCGATCGGCATCACTCAGAGATGACTGGCCGGAAGACGGGCCAGAAGAAGTTGGCCGGAAGAAATTGCTCGGCGCAGGCAGTTCGGCCGCGCGCCAAAGGGTTCCCGGGATTCAGGGACGGCTCAAGCCGCCGGAAGGACCTGACCGCTTCGGCGCGCTCTGAACGCAGCAAGACTCGGCTGGAGGCTTCTGCGGTGGCTTCACTACAGTATCGGCGGCGCCGGCGCAATGGGACTGGCAACGAACCGCACAAGCTTGCGTTCGTTCTGCCGCAATTTAGCCTGGATGTTCTCAAATCTCTGCCGAGGGTTGAACCGGCGCTCGCAGCGGTCGATCGACTTCTGCCGCTCCTCATCAGCTACGATGCGCTTGTCCGGCAGTGGCGGGCGGGTGTCCTCCGGTCACTCCCGGCCGAAGGCGGCTGCGTTCCAGTGTCAGGCAGGCTGTCTTCCGGTTCATTGTTATACTGCTCGGAAGCTGGTGAACTCGCCACGACCGCCCCATAGGACAGCGCCGCCGCGACCGGCATGAACAGAAATGGCGCCGTTTAATCATCGTCCACCCCTCCTCGAAGGTGGCGGTGGTCCTACACCAACTTATCTGCTTATTGAGAAGCATCATTCACGTCAACGCGGGAGAAAGCAAAACGCCGGGCGCGACGGCGATAACAGAACGATCCGAGCCCCACGCGGCAGCACGTGCTTCTGCGGACGCGGTTCCGGTCGCCGACCACCGCCGCCAATCGCGCACGTTCACTCAGCGGTCACGATCTGAAGCCCTTATCCACGTTGACGGGCGCAACGCGCCCGACGGCACGTCCACGAGGTCAGCATCCGGGCGACGGCATGGTGCTCGCGGGCGGCGAAGCCCGGTCCGTCGTCGGCGAGGAACTCGCGCTCGCGACGGCTGTCGATCAGACGGCGCGAGGCGACGCTGATGCAAACCGAGCAAGGTCATGGACCGGATCCGCGACGAGAGCCGGCGGATGCCGCCGCGAAAGCCCCGTAACGATCAGGCCGGCGGTCGTGCCGGCGACGAGCGCAGGCGACGCGGCGGCGGGGAACAGGGCAACCCGGGGCCTGCCGTGCTGCCGGAGAAAGGCCGCGACCGCGGCGTTGTAAGAGCGAGGAGCCGCGGCGGGCGACGGCCCGGTGAGACCAGTTAGTGCCGGGGTCAGCTTGTCGAACGCCGCGCCCATGTCCGAAGTGGCAAGTGCGATTTGTCATTTGACAGCGGCGCGCGCCAATTCGGCATAATTCCGGGAACATCCGAGGCGGTCTCCGCCCGACCAAGCCGGTATCGGACTGCGGCATGCCACGCTCGATCAGCGCTCGCACCCGGGGTGAGGCGAGAATGGCCTCGGCAAGGGCGTCGCGCCCGGACGAGCCGTCGGCATCCTGCCAGGGCAACTCCAGCAACTCGACCACCACCAGCCGTTCCACCTCGCGCGCGGCGTCGCTGCGAAGAACACCATCACAAATCTGGCAATCGCAGAACGTCAGCCACAAGATGGCACCGGCGACCGTCGTTTATAGGGATTCGTTGGGCCGGTCGGCCTCCAGAAGATAATGGATGTCATGCAATCGACAAGATTTCCTCGCGGCGCGGTCAGGCGATCCGGTGAAAGGGCCGTCGGTATCAGGCCTCGGCCAGCGCTGTTTCGCGCTCGATCCACTGTTCGAGGATCGCGACGTGGGTCTGCTCCTCCTTGGCGAAGTCCCCGGCAATCCCGCGGATTTCTTTATCAGGCGAGGTCGCGGCGATGTGATGGTAGAACTCGGACCCGAGCTTTTCCCCGTCCAATGCAGCCCGCATCGCGTCGACACGAGAGAGGCGCGCATTGCCCGGCCCATAGCGCGGTCTGCTCGGGGTAACCAGATCCGGCCAGACATGCTCCTTCGGCAGGAGAGCGGTTACGTCCTGGTCTCCCAGGAGCGCCTTGACCTCGTCGCGATGGAGGCGCGAATAGGTGGAAAGCTTGCGGAAGAGGTCCGCGACCTCATCGTTGCCGCAGCCCGCCATGGCCTCCGCGAGGTCGTCGAAATGAATCGCCGCTTCGTCTTCGACCTTGATGGCATACGCCAGGAATTCGTCGACGGAGCCGATCTTGATCCCGCCGGCAAAGATCCCTGCGGCGATCGACATGGCCGGCTTCCTCGCCGGCAGCGTTTCGTCGCCGCCAAACGCGACCATGATGTCTTCGTCGCGGATGAAAGACTGGCAGGCCAGTCGATACCGCGGCGGCATGTCGTTGACTTCGGTCGCCTCGATCTCGTGCCGGGTAATCTTGCCAAGCTGTTTCAGGACCTCCTTTTCCTTCTCGGTCAAACCGATCCCGTAACGCACGGCGGGATTGGGAGTGATAACTTCAACCACGCATGAACCGCATTCCCGTCGCGGCAGTCGAGACAGGATCCGGGATCTTGTGGGATCGCGCCACGGAAAGGATGGTGCCGCGGTGCCCCGCAATGGCATAGACGGTCACGTCCTTTGCCATCATCGGTGACGAGAAAGTCACGTTGGCCATTCGAATGCTCCTGCTCTCCGGATGTGATGCGCCTCTGAATTCGCCGCCGCGCGCAACCCGGCACAGCGAACGCGGACAAGCGCCGCAGCTCAGTCAGCAAGAACTGCGCCACGTGGCAACCGCAGGGATCCTGCGCTTTCCGATATGAGCCGCGGCGTGATGGCGACAGAATTGTCGTCTTCGGCCGTCCCTCCGTCGCGTTGCCGACATCCACGGTTCCGCAGCCTTTGCCCGAATGATGAGCATGCCACCACGGTCTGCGCTAATTTCTGGCGCGCGCCATGCGCCGAGGTTTTCCGTGTGCATCTAAGGCTCTGATCAACCGCGCGATTATTTGCGCGGGTCTGCGGCACGCGTATTGCTACAGAAAACGAAAGACTTGCGCAGGACGAAGGTGCAACGAGGAACGTTCGAGGCTCCCGGGACAGTTCGCCATGTAGCCGGAGGTCGGCTGCTGAGCGATCTGGGCATGGTGCTTGACGTCAACCCGATGCGATCCGGCTCCGATGGCTGGATCCTTGTTCGCGAGGCCGCAGTCAATGGACGCCATCAATGCAATGAAGACGTCCCTGTCGCTCGTCAACATGTACGAAATCAGCAAGATCCTGACATCGACCGCAGACTTGCAGGCGCAACTTCGTGGCGTGCTCAATCTGTTGGCGTCGTATATGGAAATGCAGCGCGGCATCGTCGCGATCACCGACGGCAAAGGCTCGCTGCGCATCCTCGCGGCCGCAGGGCTGTCATCGTCGGCGGTCAACGACGGCGCCGCCGACATGCCGGCGGAGATCGCCGCGCGCATCGTCGCCGGACAGGCGCCATTCGTGACCGAGAACGTCGCTGACGATCCGCTTCTCGCCGAGTACGTGCGGGTGCCGAGCGTGCTCGAAGACGAGACCGTCTCGTTCATCGCCGTGCCCGTCAAGACACTGGGCACACCGTTCGGCTTCCTTGCCGTAGCGCGCGTGCGGCGGAGACATGTTCTCGTGAGCATCGGCGAGGACATCCGCTTCCTGACCATGGTCGCCAACCTGATCGCGCAGACGGTTCGGCTGCACGAGCGCATGAATCCCGCCGAGCGCGAGCCCGACGCGGAGTTCGCCGATCTCTACGTTCCATCCCGCGCCGCAGCGGCGGACGCCGAGTACCGGCTCGACAACGTGATCGGCGCCAGCCGCCCCATGCAGCAGGTGTTCGCCCAGGTGCACCTCATTGCACCGACCCGATCGACCGTGGTGATCCGTGGCGAAAGCGGCACCGGCAAGGAAGCCATCGCCCGCGCGGTGCATACGCTCAGCAGCCGCGCCGGCGGACCGTTCATCAAGGTCAACTGCGCGGCGCTGCCCGACACGCTTCTGGAGTCGGAATTGTTCGGTCACGAGAAAGGCGCCTTCACCGGCGCCACTCACCAGCGCAAGGGGCGGTTCGAGCTCGCCGATGGCGGCACGCTGTTCCTCGACGAGATCGGCGACGTGTCCGCGGCGTTCCAGACCAAGCTCCTGCGGGTGCTGCAGGAGCGTGAGTTCGAGCGCGTCGGCGGCACGTCGACGATCCACGTCGACGTCCGCATCGTCTGCGCAACCAACCGCAATCTGGAAGAAGCCGTCGCACGCGGTGATTTTCGCGCCGATCTCTATTACCGCATCAACGTCGTCCCGATCTTCATCCCGCCGCTCCGTGAGCGGCGTCCGGACATACCGGCGCTCGCCGAACACGTCCTCAGCGCCTTCAACGCCGAAAACGACCGCAACCTCACGTTCTCCGAGCAGGCGATGCGGGTCATCACGTCCTGCGACTACCCCGGCAACGTTCGCGAGTTGGAGAACTGCGTCTACAGGGTGGCGACGTTGTGTCGCGGCGACCGGATCGACATGATCAGTCTTCCGTGTCAGAGCGGCGTTTGCCACTGCGCCGCGCTCAAGGCGGAAACCGCCACTCTATCGGCGATCGAGCCGGAGGCCCCTCCGCCGCCGGCCGTCGACGAACCGGCACCGGATTGGAGCCGGATCGACGGCATCGCCGCGTTCGGCGCCTTGCCCCAGCGCGCGCTTGATCCGCGTGATGGAACGCGCCGGCTGGGTTCAGGCCAAGGCCGCCCGCATGCTCGGCATGACCCCGCGCCAGGTCGGCTACGCGCTCCGGAAGCACGGTGTCGAGATCAAGCGTCTGTAGCGCGCCCGCGGTCCGCAAGGGTGTCGGATGTCCGACAGAGTGTCGTACTGCCGACAGATCGGGAAAGCCCGGCCAATCAGTTAAACTCCTATTTTGCAGAGAGTTTTGCGGCGTGGCACAGAGCTTGCTCAAGTCCGGTGGAGCGATCCGCAACCGATTTGGAAAGCCGATCCGGTGCCGAACATCATCCCCCTCCAGGCTATCGCCACATCACGCTCCGGCGCTTCTTCCCCGCAGGCGCATGCCGGCCGCGACGACGCGTCCGGGTGCGGCGCCAAATCCTGCGGATCGGCGTCCGGCGCCGCAGCGCTTCCGGCCGCGGTCTGGGACAAAGTCAAAGACCACCCCTGCTACAGCCAGGAGGCGCATCACTTCTTCGCCCGCATGCACGTCGCCGTGGCGCCCGCCTGCAATATTCAGTGCCATTACTGCAACCGCAAGTACGACTGCGCCAACGAGAGCCGGCCGGGCGTCGTCAGCGAGACCCTGACCCCCGAAACCGCGGCACGAAAAGCGGCATGGGTAGCATCGCAGGTACCGCAGCTTTCCGTCGTCGGCATCGCGGGGCCCGGCGACGCCCTCGCCGATCCGCGCCGCACGTTCGAAACCTGCGCGCGCATCGCCGAGGCGCTGCCCGACGTCAAGCTGTGCCTTTCCACGAACGGCCTGGCTCTACTCGACAACGTCGAGGCGATCGTCGCCCACGCCATCGACCACGTGACCATCACCATCAACGCCATCGATCCCGCCATCGCTGCCCGGATCTACGCCTGGGTATCGTTCGACAAGCGGCGGCGCAAGCGCGCGGCGCGTTCCTGCATAACGTGATGCCGTTGATTTCCGACCCGGCGCATGGCACCCACTTCGGCCTGACCGGCCGGCACGGCCCCACTGCGGTCGAACTGAAACAGGTGCAGGACGATCTCGCCGGCGGCGCCAACCTGATGAAGCACTGCCGCCAGTGCCGCGCAGACGCCGTCGGCCTGCTTGGCGACGACCAGGGTCCGGCGTTCAGTATCGACCGGCTCCCGGCCGAAACCGCCGTCGACCACGAAAGCCGCCGCGCCTACCGCGCCGTGGTCGAGCGCGAGCGCAAGCACCGCGACGCCGCCGCGTCGGGCGTCACGGATGACCTGAGCCGGGTGGCGACCGACGAGCGCCGGCTGTTCGCGGTCTGCACCAAGGGCAGCGGCCGTATCAACCAGCACTTCGGTCACGCCCGCGAGTTCCAGATCTATGAGGCGGACCGCGACGGCGTGCGCCTCGTCGGCCACCGCCGCGCCGCCCAGTACTGCCAGGGCGGATATGGCGAAGCCGAAACGATGGACGCCGCCATCGCGCTGCTCGCGGACGTATCCGCCGTTCTTTGCGCCCGCATCGGCCACGGTCCGCGCGAGCGCCTGACGGCCGCCGGGATCCGCGCAATCGACCATTGCGCCCATGAGTACATCGAAACGGCTGTCGCCCGCCTGTTCATCGAAGAACTGGGCGGCGCCGGACAGGCCGCGCGCATTGCGTGACCATGCTGCGCTTGCGGTCTGAACAGTTCCGATCCGTTGCGAAGACCTGCGCACCGCCAGGACGAGAGGGAAACCTGAAATGGCTATGAAGATCATCGCCGCCGATTGCACGGCGTGCGGAACTTGCGAGTTCGGTTGCCCCAACTCCGCGATCCGGATGAAGGGCGACACCTACGTGATCGATCCCGCGAAGTGCGGCGAATGCGTCGGCTTTTTCGATTCGCCCAAGTGCGTTTCCGAATGCCCGGCCGACTGCATCATACAGGCATGAGCGCCAGCGCCGTCGATCCAGCGGAACCCGCGGCCGCCGACGAGGGCCTGCCCGAAGTCTACGGCCCGCCCCGGTTCCTGCCGGGTCAAAAGGTGCGGGCGGTGGCGGCGGTGCGCAACGACGGCACGATGCCGGGCGTGGCCCGCGGCGCGTTCCTGGTGCAGGCCGGCGACGAGGGCTACGTGACCGGCTTCGGCGAATTCCTGCAGCGGTACTACGTCTACACGGTCGACTTCGTTGCCCATGGCCGCCTGATCGGCATGCGGGGCGGCGAGATCGAAGCCTTGGAAGATTGAAATGCCTGGAGGATTGAAATGAAAGTGACCATCGGCCGCAGCGGCGACGGCTACTCCGCCTACGTCCCCAAGAAGGACCTGGAGGAGGCCATCGTGGCCATGGAACTGCCGCACCTGTGGGGCGGTTGGATCGACCTCGCCAATGGCTGGCGGCTGGCCCTGCCGGAGATGGAAGCCGAAAGCCGCCTGCCGATCACCGTCAACGCCAAGCGGCTCAGCACGGGTGCGCCATGACGCCGATCGGCGCGGCGCACGTCATCCGTCTGGCCGCCTCCGTTCTGGCGGCGCTGGTGTACGTTCTGTGGGGCGCGGTTCCGGCATCGGCCCGCCAGGTTGACACCGCATCCGCGCGCCAGGCGACCATCGCCGTCGCTGCCAACTTCACCGCCGCCGCCAAGGACATCGCCGCAGCGTTTACCGCTGCGACCGGCCATGACGTGCGCCTCAGCATAGGTTCGACCGGGCAGCTCTACACGCAGATCACCCAGGGCGCACCTTTCGACGTGTTCCTGGCGGCCGACAGGCTGCACCCGCAGAAGGCGGTCGACGCCGGCTACGGCATCGCCGAGCATCGCTTCACCTACGCCACTGGCCGTCTCGTCCTCTACGGCAAGGCGGCGGAAATGGGCGACGGCGAAGGCACCCTGAAGCGCGGGGCCTTCAGCAAGATCGCCATCGCCAATCCCGAGACGGCGCCCTACGGCGCCGCGGCTGTCGAGACGATGAGCGCGCTCGGCATCTACGACCGTCTGGCAGCGAAGATCGTCAAGGGGAACACCCTCACCCAGGTTTACCAGTTCATCGAGACCGGCAACGCAGAAGTGGGTTTCGTCGCGCTGTCGCAGGTCGTCGGCCGCAGCGGCACGTCGGTCTGGATGGTGCCGGAGCAGCTTTACCGCCCGATCGCCCAGGACGCCGTTCTGTTGCAGCGTGGTGCCGGCAACGAGGCGGCGCTCGCGTTCGTCGCTTTCCTTCGGGGCTCGGAAGCGGGGCGGATCGCCAGCGCGCACGGCTACGGGACCGGCGAGTAGGCTTGCGCGGGAGCGACCGATGACCGATGTCGCAGAACTCTGGCCGCCGATCGAACTGACTCTCCGGCTCGCCGCGCTGACCACCGTTCTGCTGCTGGTGATCTGCACGCCGCTGGCATGGTGGCTGGCGCGATCCACGGCGCGCTGGCGGGAAGCGGTGGCTGCGGTGGTCGCGCTGCCGCTGGTGCTGCCGCCGACGGTGCTCGGCTTCTACCTGCTGCTGGCGCTCGGGCCGGACGGGCCCGGCGGCTGGGCGGCGGGCCTTTTTGGCGGGAACACGTTGGCCTTCACCTTCGAAGGGCTGGTCATCGGTTCCATCCTGTACTCGATGCCGTTCGTCGTGCAGCCGATCCGCAACGCGTTCGAAACGGTCGGCAACCGGCCGGTGGAGGTGGCGACGACGCTCAGGGCTTCGCCGTGGGACACGTTCTGGTCGGTGGCCGTCCCCCTCGCCCGCCCCGGATTCCTCACCGGCGCCGTGCTCGGCTTCGCCCATACGGTCGGCGAGTTCGGCGTCATCCTGATGATCGGCGGCAACATTCCCGGCGAGACGCGGGTGCTGTCCATCGCCATCTTCGAGTATGTCGAGACCCTGCAGTGGACCAAGGCGCACGTGTTGGCCGGCGGGATGCTGGTGTTCGCCTTTCTGGTCATACTCTCGATGATGCTGGTTGAGAAACGCATCGGGCAGGCCGGGGCCGGGGCAGGACGATGAGCGCACACGCCGACAGCATCGTCGCGGGGATCAACGGCACCGTCGGCAACTTCACGCTGAATGTGGCGCTGGAGGCGCCGATGCGCGGCATCACCGCGTTGTTCGGGCCATCCGGCTGCGGCAAGACGACGATCCTCCGCTGCATCGCCGGCCTGACCCGCCTGCCCGGCCGGATCAGCGTCGGCGGCACGCCTTGGCAGGATGACGAGCATGGCATCTTCGCCAAGCCGCACGAGCGGGAAATCGGCTACGTCTTTCAGGAACCGAGCCTGTTCCCCCACCTGAACGTGCGCAAGAACCTGCTTTACGGTTTTCGGCGCGCAGGCCGCCGGGCCGGGCGCCACGCCGAACGCCGCGGCGCGGCCCGCACACTGCCGCCGGAGGAAGTGATCGGCATGCTCGGCGTCGGCCATCTGCTGGACCGCTCGCCAGCGGCGCTGTCCGGCGGCGAACGCCAGCGCGTCGCCGTCGGCCGGGCCTTGTTGTCGCAGCCGAGCGTCCTGTTGATGGATGAGCCGCTGTCGGCGCTCGACCAGCGATCAAAGGAAGACATTCTGCCCTATTTCGACTCGCTGCACCGAAGCCTGTCGATCCCGATCGTCTATGTGACCCACAGCGTCACCGAGGTCGCGCAGCTCGCCGACCGCATCATTCTCTTGTCGGAAGGCCGCCATGTCGCCGCCGGCAGCGTCTTCGAGATGGTCCAGCGCTTCGACCTGCGGCCGTCGGCGGGCCGGCGCGACGCCGGCACCACGGTGGTGGCTACCGTCGCCGCCCACGATGCCGGTTACCAGCTCACCCGGCTCGATCTCGACGGCCAGGCGATCTTCGTGCCCTTGATCGATGTTCGGCCGGGGGAGCGCATCCGGCTGCGCATCGACGCCGAGGACGTGGCTTTGGCCACCCGCCGGCCGGAGAACACCTCCATCCGCAACACCCTCTCCGGACGCGTCGCCGAGATCCGCGACGAACCGGGCACCGCCTTCACCAACGTCGCGATCGGCATCGGCGAGGCGCGCATCCGTGCCGTCGTCACCCGGAAGGCGGCGGACGACCTCTCCCTCACCGCCGGCATGCCGGTCTTCGCCCTGATCAAGAGCCTGTCGTTCGACGGCTTCTCCAACGGCCCCGGCGCCATGACAGCCACCCGCGCCGCCTGAACCCCGGCCACCTGGAACCCGGCGTAACCCGCCTCGCACTATCGCGCGGCGACGCGACCACCATAACGGGAAGCGCCCGGTCCGCTCCTGTGTCCGTTTTGCCCCGAATGTACCGGTTTTGTGTCCATCCTGCCCAGGCCAACCCATTCTAACTGGTTGATAACGTTGAGTTTGTGTCCGTTTGGCCTGAAAAGGTGTATGCGAATGTATGCAGCCCCTCCGCAACCTGTTGTTTTCAGGACGCTATTTTGGATGCCACGGGTGGCCGCGGCGTATCCCCCGATGCAACCGCAGCGCGTTGCCGTCCGCAACCATCGCACCGCCGCTTGGCGCCCTGCGGGCAATTCGAAGCATATCCCATATATGCGCATCTCCCGCGCAGGGCAGAGGCCGTTTGTTCCACCCACCAGGAGCTTGGCGGTTCAGTCTCCTTTTCGCGCCTCGGCCATGCTTAGCAGCGCCGGAACCTGCCGCTCGATTTCCCTGACGACCGACTTGTCCAGGGTCTTGAGCCAGGAGCGGGGGATCGACGCCGCGCCATATGTGGCGCCGGCGAGCATGCCGGCCAGAGCGCCGGCGGTGTCGGCGTCGCCGCCGACGTTGACGGTCTCGATGATGCAGGCGCGCACCGAATCCGTCAGGAAATAAAAGTGCAGGACGGTGCGGACGGTATCGACGATGTAGGCCGAGCAGACGCCGTTGTAACGGTCGAAACGGAACGCCGGGTGGGCGCGGACGAGGGCCTGCGCTTCCTCACGGCAGTCGGTGATGCCGCCGCCCTTGACCAGCCGCTGCACCATGCGCCCCATCGCCAGGGTGGCCGCGTCCGACAGAAGGTGGTTATGGGTGATGTGGCACTGGGCGATGGTCCAGTCGCGGAACGCCTCCGGGTCATCGAGGGTGGCCAGGGCGACGGGCAGGTTGCGCATGCAGGCGCCGTTGCCGGCGTCGCCCTCGTTGGGAGGGGATGCGGTGGCGCCGCTGACGATGTAGCGGCGGATGCCCCGGCGGCAGGTGTTGCCGACATCGGCGGGTACGCCGCGGAGCCACTGGGCGAAGCCTTCGCAGACCGCTGCGGAGTCCCAGCCGCCGCTGTCGATGATGGCGCGGCCGACGCAGAGCGTCATCTCGGTGTCGTCGGTCACCTGGCCCGGGTCGAGGTTGAGCCAGCCGCCGCCGGTCAAGCGGCAGTGCTTGCCGTAGCGGGCCGCGATTTCGCCGGCGGTCATGAACTCGACGGTGGCGCCCAACGCATCGCCGACGGCAAAACCCAGGAAAGCGCCCAGGGCGCGGTCGCTGAGTTCTGCCGGGGGAATGATCGCGCGCCTCCCGCCGTCAATAATAGCTGGCGCGGACGCGGTAATCGCCGCCGATCGCCAGATACTCGCTCTCGCCCGCCAGCGGCGCCGCAGACAGCAAGCCGTTGAAGAAGACGATTTTGCTGAACGGCACGTCCGCTTCCAGGATGTAGGATCCGAAGCAGCCCGCGATGTCCCGCTCGCCGGAGAACGACACCAGGTTGTTCAGGGTGACGATCACCGTCCGCGGGTCGAGCCGCTCGACGATGGGATGCTCGTCGAAGTCGACGATGGGATGCTCGTCGAAGTCGTTGACGCCGCGATAGAGCCGCCGGCACCGGGCTTCCGGCTGAAACCGCGCCAGCGACCACTGGGCGAATTCGTAAACCAGATCGAGTTGGCCGAAAATGGCATTGCCGTGAAAGCGGCTGCACATCTTTTCCTCGACGTAGCGCATCCAGGCCGGCGACGAGAAGCGCCGGAGCGGGGCCTTGTGATAGGTCGGGAACAAGCCGAAACGGCTTTCCGCCCACCCCTTCAACACCGCGCCCTCGGGGCCGTTGCTGTCGTGCGCCCAACCGCGGATGAGCCTGATGTAGCTGGAGCGATACCGTCGGCGGCTGTCACCGCCCCGCCGCGCCCCGTCCCGCAATTCCAGCCCGCGCTGCTCCGGGTGAAGCCCGAACACCACTTCCATGTAGGCCGCGAAGGTTTCCGCCGCATCGCCGGCGGATCCGACGCGGTCCAGCATTTTGAACAGGCCGCTGTTGGATTCGCGCGCGCCGGCGATGCGCAGCGGCAGCCGCGCCCGGTTGAAGGCGTCGCTGGCGAGCAGGCCAGTGGGCACGCCGACCAGATTGGTGCTGTGCCCTTTGCGGGAAACGATGTCGGGCTCGGTTTTGCCGGCGCGTACGAGGGTCGGGACCGCAGTCATGTCCCACTATGCAAGCAAGCTCCGTTCCAAGCGGACATCCACGGCAAACCGCCGTTTCGGCGGCTGCGCATGCGCCCCGCCTGTGGGGCTTGCAACATTGTGTCGGAGAATGTCGCGATCCCAACACCGCGCCAGGTCGCCCGACGCAGGCCATCGCCCGGCAGCAAACGATTGATTTCGTTACCCTCATGATACGACCGGCAGAGATCGCCGCTGTTGGCACGGTCATTGCGGATAGGGCGCCGAGAGCATGGAAAGCTCAAAACGGACACGCAAGAGGGAGACCATCGCCATGAGTGATCTTCGACAGATCGCCTTCTACGGCAAAGGAGGCATCGGCAAGTCGACGACGTCACAGAACACGATCGCGGCGCTTGCAGAGATGGGCCAGAAGGTGTTGATCATCGGCTGCGACCCCAAGGCGGACTCGACCCGCCTGATCCTGCACGCCAAGGCGCAGCAGACCGTCCTCCACCTGGCGGCGGAAGCCGGCTCGGTCGAGGACCTTGAACTGGAAGACGTGCTGCGCACCGGTTACCACGGCGTCTCGTGCGTCGAGTCGGGCGGCCCTGAGCCGGGCGTCGGCTGCGCCGGCCGCGGCGTCATCACCTCCATCAACTTCCTGGAGGAGAACGGCGCGTACGAAGGCCAGGACTACATCGTCTACGACGTCCTCGGCGACGTGGTGTGCGGCGGCTTCGCCATGCCGATCCGCGAGAACAAGGCGCAGGAAATCTACATCGTCATGTCCGGCGAGATGATGGCGCTCTACGCCGCCAACAACATCTCCCGCGGCATCCTCAAGTACGCGAACACCGGCGGCGTCCGCCTCGGCGGCCTGATCTGCAACTCGCGTCAGACCGACCTGGAGCTGGAACTGGCGGAAGCCATGGCCGGCAAGCTCGGCACCAGGCTCATCCATTTCGTCCCCCGCCACAATATCGTCCAGCATGCCGAACTCCGCCGCATGACGGTGATCGAGTACGCGCCGGAGTCCGAGCAGGCCGACGAATACCGGAAGCTGGCCAAGAACATCCATGAGAACAAGGGCAAGGGCGTGATCCCGACGCCGATCACCATGGACGAACTCGAGGACATGCTGATGGAGTTCGGCATCCTCAAGTCGGACGAGGAGATGATCGCCGAGCTGGAGGCCAAGGAAGCGGCGCAGAAGGCGCTGGCCGACGCTTAAGTCCCGCCGCCGCCCCGCATCCAGGAGGAGAACATGAGCCTCGACTACACCAACGACCGGGAGTTCCACGAGCAGGTCATCGAAGACGTGCTGGCGTCGTACCCGGAGAAGATGCGCAAACGCCGCAGCAAGCACCTCAACGTCGTCAGCGAGGGCGATTCCGACTGCGGCGTCAAGTCCAACATCAAGTCGATGCCGGGCGTCATGACGGTGCGCGGCTGCGCCTATGCCGGTTCCAAGGGCGTGGTGTGGGGTCCGGTCAAGGATCTGGTCCACATCTCCCACGGCCCGGTCGGTTGCGGCCAGTACTCGTGGTCGCAGCGTCGCAACTACTACGTCGGCGAGACCGGCGTCGACACCTTCGGGACGATGCAGGTCACCTCCGACTTCCAGGAGCGTGACATCGTCTTCGGCGGCGACAAGAAACTGCGTCAGTTGATCGACGAGATCGAGACGTTGTTCCCGCTCGCCAAGGGCATCACCGTCCAGTCGGAATGCCCGGTCGGCCTGATCGGCGACGACATCGAAGCGGTCGCCAGGGAGAAGGGCAAGGAACTCGGCAAGCCCGTCGTGCCGGTGCGCTGCGAAGGCTTCCGCGGCGTCTCCCAGTCCCTCGGCCATCACATCGCCAACGACACCATCCGCGACTGGATCTTCGACCGCGAGAAGCCGTCGGACCGGGCGGAAGGAAGCCCCGGCTTCGAGCCCGGCCCCTACGACGTGGTCGTCATCGGCGACTACAACATCGGCGGCGACTGCTGGGCGTCGCGCAAGCTGCTCGAGGAAGTGGGATTGCGGGTCATCGCCCAGTGGACCGGCGACACCAGCCTGGCCGAACTGGAGCGGGCGCCGAAGGCCAAGCTCAACCTGATCCACTGCTACCGCTCCATGAACTACATCTCCCGCCACATGGAGGAGAAGTACGGAACGCCGTGGTTCGAGTTCAATTTCTTTGGCCCGTCGCGGATCGAGCAGTCGCTGCGGGCGATCGCCGAACACTTCGACGACACCATCAAGGCGAACGTCGAGAAGGCCATCGCCAAGTACCGGCCGCTCGCCGACGAGATCATCGCCAAGTACCGGCCGCGTCTCGAGGGCAAGAAGGTGATGCTCTACGTCGGCGGCCTGCGTCCCCGCCACATGGTCGGCGCCTACGAGGACCTGGGCATGGAGGTCGTCGGCGCCGGCTACGAGTTCGCCCACAAGGACGACTACCAGCGGACGATGAGCCACGTGAAGGACGGCACCCTGATCTTCGACGACGTCACCGCCTACGAGATGGAGAAACTCATCGAGCGCATCCGCCCGGATCTCGTCGGTTCGGGCATCAAGGAGAAGTACCCGATCCAGAAGATGGGCGTGCCTTTCCGTCAGGTCCATTCCTGGGACTACTCGGGCCCCTACCACGCCTACGACGGTTTCGCGGTATTCGCCCGGGACATGGACATGGCCATCAACAATCCGGTGTGGAGCAAGTTCAAGGCCCCTTGGGCGGTGGCGTAAAGCCTCCCCCGCTCCTCCGCCACGCCGTACCAGGAGAACAGTGATGCCGCAGAGCACCGAAGCGATCAAGGACCACGTGGGCTTGTTCCGCGAGCCCGAATACAAGGAAATGCTGCGGGATAAGCGCGCCAACTTCGAGTGCCCGCACCCGCCCGAAACCGTCGAAGCGATCAGCGCCTGGACCAAGAGCGACGACTACCGCGAGAAGAACTTCGACCGGAAGGCGCTGGTCATCAACCCGGCCAAGGCGTGCCAGCCGCTCGGCGCAGTGTTCTGCTCCAGCGGCTTCGAGGGCACCCTGTCCTTCGTGCACGGCTCCCAGGGCTGTGTGGCGTACTACCGCTCTCATCTGTCGCGGCACTTCAAGGAGCCGACGTCCGCCGTATCCTCGTCGATGACCGAGGACGCGGCGGTATTTGGCGGCCTCAACAATATGATCGAGGGCCTCGCCAACGCTTTCGCCCTCTACGAGCCGAAGATGATCGCCGTCTCCACAACCTGCATGGCGGAAGTGATCGGCGACGACCTGCACGCCTTCATCGGCACCGCCAAGGAAAAAGGCTCGGTGCCGGCGGACTTCAACGTTCCGTTCGCACACACGCCGGCGTTCCAGGGCAGCCACGTCAACGGGTACGACAACATGCTGCTCGGGATCCTCCGGAACTTCTGGGAGAGTGACGAGCGGACCCCCGGCGCCGCCATCAACATCATCCCCGGCTTCGACGGCTACTGCGTCGGCAACAACCGCGAACTCGCACGCCTTCTCGACGTGATGGATGTGGCGCACACGATCCTCTGCGATCCGTCCGACGTGTTCGACACACCGAGCGACGGCACGTTCCGCATGTACGACGGCGGCACCACCATCGACGAGACCAAGGCGGCGCTGAACGCCAAGGCGACCCTGTCGCTGCAGGAGTTCTGCACCAAGAAGACGTTGGCGTATGCGAAGGAAAAGGGCCACGAGGTTGCCAGCCTGCATTATCCGATCGGCGTCGAGGCGACCGACGAATTGCTCATGGCCATCTCCCGGATCGCCGGCAAGCCGATCCCTGACTCCCTGCTGCGGGAACGGGGCCGGCTGGTGGACGCGTTGACCGACTCCATGTCCATCGCTCACGGCAAGACGTTCGCGGTGTTCGGCGATCCGGACTTCGTCTACGGCATGTGCCGCTTCCTGATGGAGATGGGGGCGGAGCCGCGGCATGCCCTCGCCACCAACGGCACCAAGCCCTGGGCGAAGCAGATGAAGGCAATGCTGGAGTCGTCGCCGTACGGCAAGGATTGCGAGGTCTGGCCGGCTTGCGATCTCTGGCACATGCGGTCCTTGCTCAACACCGCGCCGGTCGATTTCCTGATCGGCAGCAGCTATGGGAAGTATCTGGAGCGGGACACCGGCACGCCGCTGATCCGCCTGACCTTCCCGATCTTCGACCGCCACCACCACCACCGCTTTCCGACCTGGGGTTACCAGGGCGGGCTTCACGTGCTGGTGCGCATTCTCGATACCATCCTCGATCGTCTCGACGCGGATACCAACGAGGCCGGCGTCACCGACATCAGCTTCGATCTGACCCGTTGACCCTGACTTTCTAAAACCTGGGGGCGGCGCCCACTGCCGCCCCCGTCCTTCAGCGAGGACGGCATGCTGAAGCAGCGTATCGCCACGGCATTCGACGAACCGGGTTGCGACGTAAACCGGGCGAAGAGCGAAACCGATCGCAAGCGCGGCTGCACTTCCAAGTCGCTCACTCCCGGGGCAGCCGCCGGCGGCTGCGCCTTCGACGGCGCCAAGGTGGCGCTCCAGCCGATTACCGACGCCGCCCACATCGTCCACGGTCCCATCGCCTGCGAAGGGAACAGCTGGGATAGCCGCCACGCACTCTCGAGCGGCCCGCAGATCTACCGCACAGGGTTCACCACGGACCTGTCGGAACTGGACGTCATTCACGGCGGCGAGAAGCGGCTCTACCGGGCGATCCGTCAAGTTGCGAACACCTACCGGCCGGCGGCGATCTTCGTCTACGTCACGTGCGTGCCCGCCCTGATCGGCGATGACGTCGATGCGGTTTGCGCGGCGGCGGAAGAACGCCTGGGACTGCCGGTGATCCCGGTCAACGCCCCCGGCTTCGTCGGCTCGAAAAACCTCGGCAACAAGCTCGCCGGCCAGGTGCTGCTCGACCGCGTGGTGGGCACCCGCGAGCCGAAGCGGACCACGCCGACCGACATCAACATCATCGGCGATTACAATGTCGCCGGCGAGTTGTGGCAGATCCTGCCCCTGCTCGATCGCCTCGGCATTCGCGTCCTCGCCTCGATCACCGGCGATGCCCGGTATGACGAGATCGCCAGCGCCCACCGCGCCCGGGTCAACATGGTCGTCTGCGCCCAGGCGATGGTCTCGTTCGCCCGCGCCATGGAAGAGCGCTACGACATCCCGTATTTCGAAGGATCTTTCTACGGCATCTCCGAAACATCCACGACACTCCGCGAAATAGCACGGCTGCTGGTTGCCCGCGGCGCGCCCGCCGATCTGATCACCCGCACGGAAGCGCTCATCGCCCTCGAGGAAGCGATCGCCTGGAAGCGCATCGACCCCTATCGCGAGCGCCTTCGGGGCAAGCGGGTGCTGCTCTACACCGGCGGCGTCAAATCCTGGTCCGTGGTCTCCGCTTTGCAGGATATCGGCATGACGGTGATCGGGACGTCCGTGCGCAAATCCACAGATGGCGACAAGCGCCGGATCGATGAGCTGATGGGTGAGGATGCCGCCCGTTTCGGCCAGATCCCCGGCGGCGAACTCTATCGCATGCTGGCCGGCGGCGAAGCCGACATCCTCATGTCCGGCGGCCGCACCCAGTTCGTCGCCCTCAAGACCAAGACCCCCTGGCTCGACATCAACCAGGAACGCCACCACGCATACGCCGGCTACGAAGGCATGGTGGCGCTGGTGCGTCAGATCGATGCGACCCTTCATCACCCTGTTTGGCGTCAGGTCCGTCGGCCGGCGCCATGGGACACCGCCGGAGCCCGTCGATGAGCATCGCCCAAACCGGAAGCAACGAGAACGGATTCAAGGCCTGCGTCGTAAACCCTTTGAAAACCAGCCCCGCGCTTGGGGGCGCTCTCGCTTTCCTCGGGGTCGACCGCAGCCTGCCGCTGCTCCACGGCAGCCAGGGGTGCACGGCGTTCGCGCTGGTGATGCTGGTTCGCCATTTCCGCGAGGCGATCCCGCTGCAGACGACCGCGGTAAGCGAACTCAGCGCCATCCTCGGCGGCGCCGAGAATATCGAGCAGGCGATCGGCAACATCTATGACCGCGCCAAGCCGCGATTGATCGGGTTGTGCTCGACGGCGCTGACCGAGACCCGCGACGAGGACGTGCGCGGCGATCTCCGCTGCATCATGCCCCGCCACCCGGAGTGGCGCGACCTCTCCGTGGTCTACGCCGCAACCCCTGACTTCGCCGGCAGCCTGGAAATCGGCTGGGCCAGCGCAGTACAGGCGATCATCGACACCCTGGTCGAAGAAAAGGGGCCGTCTCGGGTACTGCGCCAGGTGAATTTGCTTCCGGCGAGCTACATGACCCCGGCGGATGTGGAGGCCGTTCGCGACATCATCGAGAGCTTCGGGTTGACGGCGATCGTCTTGCCGGACCTGTCGGGCTCCCTGGACGGTCACGTTCCGGACGAATACGTGCCCACATCCCTTGGCGGCGTTTCGGTCGACAGAATTGCCTGCATGGGCGCGTCGCAGATGACACTCGCGATCGGGGAGCACATGCGGGGATCGGCAGAGGCGCTGGAACGCCGCGCCGGCGTGCCGTTCCAGGTCTTCGACCGCCTGCTCGGGCTGGAGGCGTTCGACAGTTTCGTCGAGACCCTGATCGATCTCAGTGGCCGGCCTGCACCGGCTGCGCTGCGACGGGATCGCAGCCGGCTGATCGATGCAATGCTCGATGCGCACTTCTATTTCACCGACCGAACCGCCGCAGTCGCCCTGGAGCCCGATCTCCTGCTCGCGGTGACCCGGTTTCTGGAAGAAATGGGGGCGCACGTGACGGCCGCGATCACCACCATGAAAACGGCCGCCGTGGCCAAGGCGCCATGCCAGGCGCTCCAGGTGGGCGACCTCGAGGACCTCGAGAGGATGGTTACACCGGGCGGTTGCGACCTCGTCATTGCCAACGCCCACGCCGAAGCGGTTGCCGCATCCATCGGCGCGCCGCTGTACCGGATGGGGTTCCCGGTGTTCGACAGGCTCGGCGCCGGACACCGGATCGGCGTCGGCTACCGCGGCAGCCGCGAGTTGCTGTTCGACCTCGGTAACCTGCTCATCGAAAACCGAAGCGAACCCGCACCCTACCTGCGTCGGGGCCGGGAGGCGCACGTCCGCGCAGCCGCCGTCGATGCCTAGATTGCGCCTCGTTGACCCCGCGGGTGACCCGCGCGCAGCAGCGGAAGGAGGACCCATGCGAGTAGCTTTCGCCACCAACGACATGAAAACCATGGATGCGCACTTCGCCGGCGCCCGCAACATGGTGGTCTACAGCGTGACCGAAGACGAGTCCCAGCTCGTCGAGGTCGCCCGCTTCGATGACACCAGCAAGGAGGACGGCCGGCACGCCGAACCGGACGAAGACCGGATCACTCCGCGCGTCGAAGCCATCGCGGGTTGCGCGCTCCTGTTCGTTCTCGCCATCGGCGGGCCGGCGGCGGCCAAGGTGGTGAACCACCGCATCCATCCGATCAAGCTGCCGCAGGCGGAGCCGATCGAGGCCATCCTGGCGCGGGTCCAGGCGATGCTCAAAACCTCTCCGCCGCCGTGGCTGCGGAAGGCGATGGGCGTCAAGTCCGCGAAACAGCTCGATTTCATTGACGACGGCGTCGAGGAGCGCGCGTGATGGCATCTGCAGGCGCGGCCGCCGACCGGGTGACTCCGGATCCGCTCTACCGGGAGTCCCTGGTCAAGCTCATGCGAGCGCACGACACTTACGGCGCTTGGGCAAAAAAACCCGATGACGACGTTCTGCAAGGCTTCGTGATCACCAGGGAACAGCGGCGTGCGATACCGATCGTCGGCGATCCCGACCCCAAGGTGCTGTGGCGGATCGAGGTGTTCTATATCGCCGTTGCCTACGCAGTCACCCGGAACACCGGTCTCGACGCGATGCCGCTGATCCGCATCTCGGGGGAGGGCTTCGGCCGGGTCATGATGAGCGTCGGGAGGCTCGTCGTGCTGAGCCGCACGCTTCGCGACGTCCATCGCTTCGGGTTCGAGTCGCTGGAAGCGTTGGCCGACGCGGGCGAGGCGCTGGTGGCGGAAGCCATTCAAGGGATCGAGCGCTACCCAGCCGTCGCGCGGGATGCGGCATAAGCAACCGGGCGCAGCATTCGTCCAATGCAATCTGAGGAGAACGATCATGCCGATCTCGGCACCGACGAGGCGCGACGGCACACCGTGGGACCCCAAGTTCATCGAAGCGATCAATGAGGAAACCTGCATCGGTTGCGGCCGGTGCTACAAGGTTTGTACGCATGGCGTCCTCGCCATGATGGGTATGACGGAGGACGACGACCTGGTTCCGGCTGACGACGACGAAGCCGAACGCATGGTCATGACGATTGCCGCAAAAGGCCGTTGCATCGGCTGCGAGGCCTGCGTCCAGGTTTGCGGATCCAAGTCGATCACCTTGATTTCGGCCGCTGAGGCTCTCGCGGCCTGAACCGGGCGCGATCCGCAGGGGGACGGTTCCATGGCCCCGCTCGTCGAGCGGTTATGGCACGCCGGCCGCGGCGACCCGTTCGACCGCATGGTGTTTTCCTGCGCCATCGCGATCGGGCTCTCCGACGCGCGGCGGCCGTTGACGGAGGCGCTGGGCCTCGCGCCGCTGGCGCTTGCCCACATGCTCAACGCCTATTTCCCCGGCTGCTGGCGGTACCTGCCGGCCCGGACCCGGGGCGATTCCGCCGGCGACGACGAGATCTAAGAGCCGGACCTTCGGCGGCTGCTGCTCGACCACCGCGCCTGCGGGCGCGTCGAGGAAGACTGGCTGGCCTGCATCCTCGCCCGCCGTTCCCTCTATCCCAATCATCTCTGGCAGGATCTCGGCCTGTTCGACCGGGATGCTTTGAACACTCTGATGGACCGTCACTTCCACCGTCTCAGGCTGCTGAACCGCCTCGACATGAAGTGGAAGAAATTCTTCTACCGCCAGCTCTGCGAACGGGAGGGCGTCGCCATTTGCAAGGCGCCCACCTGCGATGCCTGTACGGACGTCGGCATCTGCTTTGGCGCGGAGGCCGGCGAGCCGTTGTCGGTGTTGCAGTTCGACGTGTCGGACACCCGACAAACCGGACGCCCGCGTTGAGGATTGTCGCCCCTGCTCCGTCCCTTCTCTCGACTTAACAATGCGTAAGGCGCTTGGCATACGGCTTGCTGAGCATTTGCCAAAGGCAAAGACGGCTGAAGGACAGCGAGACATGGTGGAACTGACCAACAGAGCCCAGGAGACGCTCCGGCGCCTGATCGAGGGTGCGGAAACCGATGCCAATGGGCTCCGCATCATGGTCAACAGCGGCGGATGCTCAGGGCTGCAATACGGTCTCAGCCTGGAGCGCACCGCTTGCGACGGCGACCGGGTGTACGCGTTCGGCGATCTCAAGGTCTACGTCGATCCGAACAGCCAAAGCTCCGTCGAAGGAATGCGCGTCGACTTCGTCGAAAGCGTCGAAGCCTCTGGCTTCGTGTTCGACAACCCCAATGCGAAGGACCTCTGCAGTTGCGGCAAGTCCTTCTCGAACTGAGGGCGGGCGAACCATGTGGGACTATTCCGAGAAGCTCAAAGATCACTTTTTCAATCCGCGCAACGTCGGCGTCCTGGACGACGCCAACGGCGTCGGCGAAGTGGGGTCGATCGCCTGCGGCGACGCGCTTCGGCTGATGGTGCGTGTCAACGAAGCCACCGGGCGAATCGACCGGGCAACGTTCGAGACATTCGGTTGCGGCTCGGCTATCGCGTCGTCGTCCGCGTTGACCGAACTCATCACCGGTAAGACGCCCGACGAGGCGCTGGCGGTCTCGAACCAGGACATCGCCGATTATCTCGACGGCCTGCCGATGGAGAAGATGCATTGCTCGGTCATGGGCGCGGAGGCTTTGCGCGCCGCGATCGCCAACTATCGCGGTGAAACCGCCGAGGCGGACGCTCACGACGACGGCCCGTTGATCTGCAAGTGCTTCGGCGTCGAGCAGGGCATGCTCGAACGGGCGATCCGCGGCAACGGCCTGACCACGATGACCAAGGTCACCGCCTACACCAAGGCCGGCGGAAGCTGCGCCACCTGCCATGAGAAGCTTGAGGACGTGCTGCTGTCCATGAACGCCGCCATGGTCGCCGACGGCAGTCTCGCCGCGGACACCGCCTTCCGGAAAGCGCCTCCGGCGCCGCGGTTCGCTGTACCGTCGCCCGCGCCTTCCGGCACGGCGGGAATGACGAGCGTCGAGCGCATCCTCCGGGTTCAGAAAGCCATCGATGAGGTGAGGCCGACGTTCCTGCGCGACGGCGGCGACGTCAAGCTGGTGGACGTGGCCGGCGATCTGGTGACGGTGAAACTGTCCGGCACGTGCGCCAACTGCGAGATGGCATCGGCCACCTTGCACGGCCTGCGAGAGCGTCTCGTGCCGAGCTTCGGACGGGCGGTTCGGGTCGTACCGGATACCGCAGCCGCCCTGTACGCCTGAACCGAAACCGACCGCTCCCGCCGCCCATACGAAGCTTCGGCCAACCTGCACGGCCCAGAGCAACGGATACTGCCATGAACGGAATCTATCTCGACAACAACGCCACCACCCGCGTCGACCCGCTGGTCGTCGAGGCCATGTTGCCGTTCTTCACCGAGCGCTTCGGCAATCCGTCTTCGATGCATTCCTTCGGCGACGGCGTCAGCCGTCACATCGGCGAAGCCAGGTCGCACCTCCAGGCCCTGCTCGGCGCCGAATTCGACCATGAGATCGTGTTCACCTCATGCGGCACCGAGTCGGACAACGCAGCGATCATCAGCGCGCTTCAGACACAGCCGGATCGCCGCGAGATCGTCACCAGCGCCGTTGAGCACCCGGCGGTCCTCTCGCTCTGCCGCCACCTGGAGGAGCGGGAGGGATACCGCCTCCACGTCATTCCGGTCGACAGCAAGGGCAGGCTCGACATCGACGCCTTCGCCGCCGTCCTGTCGCCGCGTGTGGCGATCGCCTCGATCATGTGGGCCAACAACGAGACGGGGACCATCTTCCCGGTCGAGCGGCTTGCCCGCCTCGCCAAGGTCTTCGGGATAATGTTCCATTCGGACGCGGTGCAGGCGGTCGGCAAGGTGCCGATGAACGTCAAGAATACCGACATCGACATGGTGTCGCTCTCCGGCCACAAGTTGCACGCCCCGAAGGGAACCGGCGCCTTGTACGTCCGCCGCGGCACCCGCTTCCGCCCGCTATTGCGCGGCGGGCACCAGGAGCGCGGACGCCGCGCCGGCACCGAGAACACCACCGGCATCGTCGGCCTGGGCAGGGCGTGCGAACTGGCGCTCGACCATATGGCCGATGAGAACGGCCGGGTTCGCGCCCTCCGCGACAAGCTGGAAAAAGGCATCGTCGACCGGATCGGCGACTGCTTCGTCACCGGCGACCGCGACAACCGCCTGCCCAACACCTCGAACATCGCCTTCTCGTTCATCGAGGGCGAAGCGATCCTGCTGCATCTGAACCGGGCCGGCATCGCCGCCTCCTCTGGATCGGCGTGCACGTCCGGATCGCTGGAGCCGTCGCACGTGATGCGGGCCATGGACGTGCCGTTCACCGCTGCCCATGGTTCCATCCGCTTCTCCCTGTCCCGCGACACGACCGAAGCGGAGATCGACAGCGTGCTGGAGGTCCTGCCGCCGATCGTCCAACTCCTGCGCGAGATGTCGCCGTTCTGGTCGGAACGCGGTGCAGCCCCGGCAGGCTTCACGCCGGCCTACGCGTAACGGATCGCACGACCATGACCTCTGAACGCCATCCCACCCCGGTGATCAACGACACGACGCTGCGTGACGGTGAACAGACCGCCGGCGTCGCCTTCACGGCGGCCGAAAAGGTATCGATCGCGACGGCGCTGGACGCCGCCGGAGTGGCGGAGCTGGAGGTCGGCATCCCTGGCATGGGAGAGCAGGAACGGGAGTGCATCCGCGCCGTCGTCGATGCGGGCTTGCGCTGCCGGCTCTTTGGCTGGTGCCGCATGTCGGCCGAGGATCTTGATGCAGCCGTCGCCTGCGGCCTGACTTCGGTCAACGTGTCGTTGCCGGTTTCCGATATCATGCTGCACGCCAAGTTCGGGCGCGATCGGGATTGGGCCATTGCCCACACCGTACATATCGTCCGGCTCGCGCGGGACCTTGGCCTCACGGTCGCGGTCGGCGGCGAGGACGCGTCGCGCGCCGATCCGGAGCATCTCTTTCGGTTGATCGAGCATCTCGAAGAGGCCGGCGCCCACCGCTTCCGTTTCGCCGACACCCTTGGGGTTCTTGACCCGTTCTCGACATTCCAGGCCATCTCCGCTCTGCGGCAGCGCTCCGACATCGAACTGGAAATGCATGCCCATGACGATCTGGGGCTGGCCACCGCCAACTCCCTGGCCGCGGTCCGGGCCCGCGCCAGCCACATCAACACCACCGTCAACGGTCTCGGCGAGCGGGCCGGCAATGCGCCGCTGGAAGAGGCCGTCGTCGCCCTCGCCCAGCTCTACGGCCTCGACACCGGCATCGACCGCCGGCGTCTGCACGCCATTTCGGACCTGGTCGCCGAAGCCTCGGGCCGGCCGGTGCCACCCAACAAGAGCATCGTCGGATCGTCCGTCTTCACCCACGAGGCCGGTATCCACGTCCACGGACTGCTGCGCGACCGCCACACCTATCAGGCCCTGGATCCGGAAGGCCTCGGGCGCAATCACGAAATCCAGCTCGGCAAGCATTCCGGCACCGCCTCCGTCAGTCATGTCTTCGGCGGTCTCGGCCTCTCGCTGGGGAACGGTCAGGCCGGGATCGTGCTGGAGCGCATCCGCGCACACGCCGTCAGCACCAAGCAGGCGCCGGCGCCCGCGGTGCTCAGATCCATCTACGAGGACACATGTCTTGCAACACAGGATGCGCCATGACCACGCTGCTCGGCACGCTCAAGTCCCTGGAGACCGCTGAAGACTTCCTCGACCACTTCGGAATTGCCTATGACCAGCGGGTGGTGGACGTCAACAGGCTGCACATCCTGCAACGGCTGCACGACCGACTGTCCAGTTCCGATCTCGAGGCGATGGACGAAACAGCGCTCCAAGAGACGATGGCCGCCTATCTGGCGCGCGCCTACCGCGATTTCGTTGCCTCCGACGCCCGGACCGAGAAGGTGTTCGCCGTTTTCCACCGCGCCGGCGCATCGGCGAAGGCCGTCCGGCAGACGATGATTCCACTGACCGCGGTGCGGGGCACGGGGCAACACGGCGCGGAGCCATCAGGCGCCTGAGCGCCGGACGGCCCGGCGGCACCATCGGGTTTCAGGGAGACTGGGTTCATGTACACGATCACCCGCCGCGAGGCGTTTTCCGACACCACGTTCCTGTGGGAGATCGCGGCGCCCGACGTAGCGCTAGCGGCCGAGCCGGGGCATTTCGTCATGGTTCGCCTGCACGAAGGGAGCGAGCGGATCCCGCTCACCGTCGCCGACTTCGATCGCGACAAGGGAACCGTGACCCTGGTGATCCAGGCGCTCGGCAAGACGACGCTCGAGATGCGCGACCGCTACCGCGCCGGCGACACGGTGGAGGACTTCGTCGGCCCGCTCGGCCTGCCGCAGCACATCGAGCCGGTCGGCCATGTGGTGCTGGTCGGAGGCGGCCTCGGCGTCGCGCCGGTCTACCCGCAGCTTCGCGCGTTCAAGGCGGCCGGCAACCGGACCACCGGCATTATCGGCTTCCGCAACGAGAGCCTGATGTTCTGGGCGAACCGGTTCCACGAGCATTCCGATGAGTTGATCGTCTGTACCGACGACGGCAGCTTCGGCCGGCCGGGCCTGGTAACGGACGCGCTGCGCACCGTTCTGGAGAGCGATCCGCCGGATCTGGTGGTCGCCATCGGGCCGCTGCCGATGATGAACGCGTGCGTGGAGACCACCCGCCCGTTCGGCGCAAAGACCATGGTGTCGTTGAATGCGATCATGGTCGACGGCACCGGCATGTGCGGCTCATGCCGGGTGACGGTTGGGGGCGAGGTCCGCTTCGCCTGCGTCGACGGCCCCGACTTCGACGGGCACGCGGTGGATTTCCGGGAGCTGATCGCTCGCCAGAAGCGGTTCAAGAGCCACGAGCGGACCGCCGAAGACGCCTACGCTCACGTCTGCAACCTGGAGAAGACCCTCTTCAAGGACGAAAAGCGCAGCTACAAGAAGCTGACCGAGTTGCGCAAGACGCGGGTCGCCATGCCCGAGCGCGATCCGGTCGAACGCGCCGCCAATTTCAAGGAAGTCAACCTGGGCTACGCGCTCGCCGACGCGTTGGAGGAAGCGGAGCGCTGCATCCAGTGCAAGAAGCCGACCTGCATCTCCGGCTGCCCCGTCTCCATCGACATCCCGCGCTTCATCCGCCACCTGCTCGTCCGCGACATCGACGGCGCACTCGGCGTCATCAACGAAAGCAACCTGTTCCCATCCATCTGCGGCCGGGTCTGCCCGCAGGAGACCCAGTGCGAAAGCCAGTGCGTCATCGCCCGCAAGATGGACTCTGTCGCCATCGGCCGCCTGGAGCGTTTCGTCGGCGATCACGGCCGTGTACCGGCAGCCCCGCGCCCCAGCTTTGCCGCGCCGCTGGGCTCGGTGGCCATCGTCGGCTCCGGCCCCGCCGGGCTCGCCGCCGCCGCCGACCTGACCCGCGCCGGCGCCGACGTCACGGTGTTCGAGGCGCTGCACGTGGTCGGCGGTGTCCTGAAGTACGGTATCCCGTCGTTCCGCCTGCCGCGGGACATCATCGACCGCGAAGTGGCGCGGCTTGCAGCGATGGGTGTCCGGTTCGAGACCAACAAGGTGGTCGGCAAGACCTTCACCATCCCGCAGCTCCTCAACGGCAAGGGCTTCGACGCCGTGTTCATCGGCGCCGGCGCCGGCGCGCCGTCGTTCCTCGGCATCCCCGGCGAATACGCTGGGCAGGTCTACTCGGCGAACGAGTTCCTGACCCGCGTGAATCTCATGGGCGGCGACAGGTTTCCCTATCTCGACACACCCATCGGCATCGGCGACAGCGTGGTGGTCATCGGGGCCGGCAACACCGCCATGGATTGCCTGCGCGTCGCCAAGCGCCTCGGTGTCGGCACCGTCCGCTGTGTCTACCGCCGCACCGAAACCGAGGCCCCGGCCCGCATCGAGGAGTTGCGCCACGCCAAGGAGGAGGGCGTCGAGTTCTTCTTCCTGCATTCGCCGCTGGAGATCCACACCGACGACGACGGCGATGTCCGCGGCATGAAGGTGCAGAAGATGCAGATGGGCGAGCCCGACGAGCGCGGCCGCCGCCGCCCGATGCCGACCGGCGAGACCGTCGACCTGGGCTGCGACACGGTGATCTATGCCCTCGGCACCCAGGCCAACCCCATCATCGCCCAGTCGATGCCCGATCTCGCGCTCAACCGCTGGGGCAACATCGTGGCCGACGCGGACACCCAGGCGACCAACATTCCCGGCGTGTTTGCCGGCGGCGATATCGTCAGCGGCGGCGCCACCGTCATCCTCGCCATGGGCGCCGGACGCAATGCGGCTCGTGCCATCGCCGCTTACCTCGGCGACCCGAAACGGCGCTGGCCGGTGACGGCGAGTTCCGTGGAAGCGTTCGTGCCGCCGTCGCCGGTGCCTGCCGTAACGCCCGAAGGGGCGGCGGACGTCTTGTAGAAGGAGTCAAGGGCGTGTTGTGTCCGAAATGCCGGGAGCCCATCGAAGGCCCCGAAATGTACATCTGCTGCGGCACCGACACTCTCGCGTGGCGGTGCAGGGACTGCGCCAAGGTCAGCGAAGGCTTCGCTTTCCCTTATGGCCGCTGCCCGCACTGCGACGGCGTGCTCGAGACGCATGACCACCGCAACCACGACGACCAGGATGATTTGGAGGCGATTCGTATCGCGTTCGAGATCGAGTTGGGCGGTCAGGCATTCTATCAGGGGGCGCAAGAAGCGGAGGCCGAGCCAGATCTGCGGGCGCTGTTCGCCGGATTGGCCGAAATGGAAGGCGAGCACCTCGCCACCTTGTCGCGCCGCTACCATATCTCGGCGCCACCCGCAGCGGCGGACGAAAACGCGCCCGCAGCGCACTGGCGCGAGCGGCCATTTACGGCGGCATCGAGCGCCAGCCGGGCGATCCTCTCGCCCTTCTCCGCATCGCCATTGCCTGCGAGGAACGCGCCGCCCGCTTCTTCGCGGACGAAAGCCGGCGGATGTCCGGGAACAACCCGTCCCGCCAGATCTATCGCGAATTGGCGGCCGAGGAGCGCGATCACGCCGCTCTCCTCGCCACCGAGCTGGAGCGCCGCCAGATTGGCAAACCGGGCCTGCTGTAAAGCGTGCGCCGATGCTGAAGCGGCCATGGCTGGCGGCGATCACCGAATGATCCGGGCACCGCGCTGGTAGGTGAAATATCGCCACACCCATTGCATGGTCACCAGCAACCGCTTCTGGAAGCCGACGAGCAAGTAGACGTGGATGAGCGCCCATAGAAACCAGGCCAAGCGGCCTTTCATGCGGCGCTTGCCAAAGTCGAAAACAGCGGCGTTGCGTCCGATCACCGCGGTGTTGCCCCGGTTATCGAACCTGAACTCGGGGACAGGGACGCCATCGATGAGCGCACGCTCGAGGTTCGCGCCGAGGTGCTCCCCCTGCTGCTTAGCGACCTGGGCCAGCGCCGGCAGTGGGCTACCGTCCTGCTCCAGCAGCGCAATGTCGCCGAGCGCGTAAACATCCGCCAGCTCGTCGACCGCGAGGTTGGCTGCTACTCTGATGCGGCCGACCCTGTCCGCCGCCACGCCGATCAACTCAGCAATCGGCGTGGCGCGGATCCCGGCCCCCCACACGGTGAGGGCGGCCGGGATGTCTTCTCCGCACACCGTGATGCCGCTGGCGGTCACATTCTCGACGTTGCGGCCTAGGAGGACCGTTACTCCCAGCCTCTCGAGCTGAGACCGGGCATAATGCGAAAGCTCCTCCGGGAACGCGGAAAGCAGCCGCGGCCCACCCTCGACAAGCAGCGTGCGCGCCTGCGTCGGATCGATGTGCCTGAAGTCCCGCGCAAGCGTCCAGCGCGCGAGTTCGGCGATGGAGCCGGCCATCTCCACACCGGTGGGGCCGCCTCCTATCACCGCGGTGGTCATGAGCATCCGCTGGCGTACCGGGTCGGTGCAAGTTTCCGCGTCCTCGAAGTTGCGCAGGAGCCTGCTCCGGATCTCACGCGCGTCATCGATTGTCTTGAGGCCAGGCGCAACAGCCTTCCATTCGTCCCGCCCAAAGTAGTTGTACTCCGACCCGGTCGCGAGCACGAGGCAGCGATAGTGAACCGCGGGCACGTTGGCGAACCGCACGACGCGAGCACCGGTGTCCACCTGCACCGGGACGTCCATGGCGACATCTACATTCGCGTAGGGGCTCAGGATCTTGCGGATCGGCTCAGTTATGTCGGCCGGCGAAAGTGCCGCCGTGGCGACCTGATAGAGCAGCGGCTGGAACAGATGATAGTTATGGCGGTCGACCACGAGTACCGAGACCGCGCTCCCGCCCAGCTTCTTCGCGCATGCGAGGCCCGCGAACCCAGCGCCGATGATCACCACATCCCGGTGCAGGAGAGGTGCACCGGGTTCTCCGGGGACCTCCGGTATCGCCTCATCCGCTTGCTTTTCCATGACCGGATCAACCCGCCACACGTATAGTGGTTCCAGCTACAGAGCCATGAACGGTGCGGCTGGAGATCGTCGAGGCCGGCATCGCCGCGCCCGAGGACTTCAAGCGCCGGCCTTTGGAAGAGAACGCGCCGTAGAACCCCCGCCATGGCCGATGCCGCCGGGCTCCATGCCGGGCGGTTATGATTGTGGCCCATGCCGGGCGCACCAACAAAAAGCCCCCGAGTCTCCCCGGGGGCTCGTGTTCACCGCTCTTGATCGAAATCAGTCGGCGAGCGTCAGGTTTTCCGCCGAACTCTTGCCATCGCGGCCGGCGACGATCTCGTATTTGACCCGCTGACCTTCGTTCAGGCTACGCAGTCCGGCCCGCTCGACGGCGGAGATGTGCACGAATGCGTCGTTGCCGCCGTTGTCCGGCTGGATGAAACCAAAGCCTTTGGTCGGATTGAACCACTTTACTGTTCCAGTGCTCATGTCTGTTGCCTCACATAAATGAATGACGCGCCGGGCGACACGCCCGGGCGCGAGATAGCTTCAACGTCTTTTCAGGGAATGAACAGGCAACGCACAGAGCGAAGCATCAACCGGAAACAGAACCGTCAGAAACTAGCTGAAGTAGATATGGGGTGTCCCGACCCCGGGTGCAAGGATCATCGCCAAGCCGCATGACCTGTCTTCGCCGTCGACCGGATCTTGCAGAGTTAAGCCGCGGTGAGCCGCTCGACCTTGATTTCGTCGGCGTGCTCCATCGCGCGGGACATGTCGTAAGCGGCCTGTAGGCGGTACCAGGTTTCCGCGCCGCCTCCGAAAGCCTTGTCGAGCCGGATCGCCATTTCGGGGGAGATGCCCGCGTGTCCGTTCACCAGATCGGAGAGCTGCTTGCGACTCACACCAAGGCGCTTCGCCGCTTCCGCAACCGTCAGCCCCAGTGGCCCGATGCAGTCGTGCCTGACCGCGAGGCCGGGGTGCGGCAGGTTCTTCATTGCCATGTTCGGTCCTCCTAATGGTAATCGATCAGATCAAGGTCGCTTGCGTGCCCGTCGGAGAAACGGAAGACAACGCGCCAGTTGCCGTTGACCGTTACGGACCAGAAGCCCGCCATGTCTCCCTTCAAGGGGTGCAGACGGTAGCCGGGCAAGTCCATTCCGCGCGGCTCTGCGGCCTGATCGAGCCGCGCCAAGATGCGCTCGAGCTTGTCGACCTGTTCCGCCGACACTCTCCGCCTGTCGCCCTTCTCGTAGAGCAACTCGAGCCCCTTGTGGCGGAAGCTCCTGATCATGAGCGTAGTGTAACCTATCGCCTCTCGCAAAGCTAGTGCAGCGGTGCATCCAAAGAATGCACCATTGCTGCACGCAACTCTTGATTCTCGTGCACACTATGACCCATTCGACCGAATGGGTCTGTGCACTAGGCGATGCACGCTCGTCGGCTTGGAGGTCGTCGGCGCCTCTGCCGGGCCAATCAGGCGGGTCGCGCGGCGGCGGATCGTCCCGGGATGAAAGATCAAGAACTGGGATGCGCGCTTCATTGAAGCCGGTTTTCAAGACGGGCGGGAGCGGGCATCCTGTGCCCCGCCCGACAGCACCGCTTGTCCGAGGACAGCCATGACCGAGACATATCAAGACCTACGCGAGGCGATTCGCGCGTTGTGCGCCACCTTCCCGCCGGAATACCACCGGAAGGTCGATGAGGATCGCGCCTATCCGGAGGCGTTCGTCGATGCGCTGACCGAGGCCGGATGGCTCGCGGCGCTGATCCCGGAGCAGTACGGCGGATCGGGGCTGGGGCTCGCCGAGGCGTCGGTGATCATGGAGGAGATCAACCGCTCCGGCGGCAACTCCGGGGCCTGCCACGGCCAGATGTACAACATGGGGACGCTGCTGCGGCATGGTTCGGAGGCGCAGAAACAAGCGTATCTGCCGAAGATCGCCAGCGGCGAATTGCGCCTGCAGTCGATGGGCGTGACCGAGCCGACGACCGGCACCGACACCACCCGGATCCGCACCAAGGCCATCAAGACCGGCGACCGCTACGTCGTCAACGGGCAGAAGGTGTGGATCAGCCGCGTCCAGCACTCCGACCTGATGATCCTCCTCGCCCGCACCACGCCCTTGGATCAGGTCCGAAAGAAATCCGAGGGCATGTCGATCTTCCTGGTCGATCTGCATCGGGCCGTCGGCAACGGCATGAGCGTCAAGCCGATCGCCAACATGGTCAACCACGAGACCAACGAGCTTTTCTTCGACAATCTCGAGATCCCCGAGGACAACCTGATCGGCGAAGAGGGCAAGGGCTTCAGATACATCCTGGACGGGCTGAACGCCGAGCGCACGCTCATCGCCGCCGAATGCATCGGCGACGGCTACTGGTTCATCGACAAGGTGACGGCCTACGCCAAGGAACGGCAGGTGTTCGGCCGCCCGATCGGCAAGAACCAGGGCGTGCAGTTTCCCATCGCAGAGGCGCACATCGAGGTCGAGGCCGCCAACCTGATGCGGTGGGAGGCCTGCCGCCTGTTCGACGCCCACCAGCCTTGCGGCGCCCAGGCCAACATGGCGAAGTACCTTGCGGCCAAGGCGAGCTGGGAAGCCGCCAACGCCTGCCTCCAGTTCCACGGCGGCTTTGGCTTCGCCAACGAATACGACGTGGAGCGCAAGTTCCGCGAGACCCGCCTCTATCAGGTGGCGCCGATCTCGACCAACTTGATCCTGGCGTATGTCGCCGAGCACGTGCTCGGCCTGCCCCGTTCGTTCTGAGGTGCTTTCATGAGACCGCTCGACGGCATCACGGTCGTGGCGCTGGAACACGCGCTTTCGGCCCCGTACGCCACCCGCCATCTCGCCGATCTCGGCGCGCGCGTCATCAAGATCGAGCGTCCGGGGGTTGGGGATTTCGCGCGGCACTACGATACGCGGGTCAAGGGCCTCTCCTCCTACTTCGTCTGGAGCAACCGGTCCAAGGAAAGCTTGACGCTGGACGTCAAGCACCCGAAGGCGGGCGCAATTCTGCGACGGCTGATCGGCAAGGCAGACGTGCTGGTGCAGAACCTGGCGCCCGGCGCCGCCGCCCGCCTCGGCCTCACCCACGATGACCTTAAGGCGGACAATCCGCGCCTGATCGTCTGCAACATTTCCGGTTACGGCGAAGACGGGCCGGACCGGGACCGCAAGGCCTACGATCTGATGATCCAGTCCGAGGCCGGGTTCCTCACGGTCACCGGCACGCCGGACACGCCCTCCAAGGCCGGAATTTCCATCGCCGACATCGCCTCCGGCATGTACGCCTATTCGGCCATTCTTGCCGCGCTGATCAGCCGCGGGAAGACCGGCGAAGGCGCCAGCATCGACGTGTCGATGCTGGAGTGCATGGTCGAATGGATGGGCTTTCCACTCTATTATGCCTCGGACGATGCGCCGCCGCCGGCGCGCACCGGCGGCAGCCACGCGACGATCGCGCCCTATGGTCCGTTCGCGGCGGGCGACGGCAAGGTGGTGATGCTGGGACTGCAGAACGACCGCGAATGGCGGAACTTCTGCGACAAGGTGCTGGAGGATCCGGCGCTCTTCGCCGATCCCCGCTTCCGGACCAACGCGGCGCGCGCCGAGAACGCGGCGGCGCTCCGTGGCATTATCCTGTCGGCGTTCGCCTGCCTGAGCGGTGACGAAGTGGTGGCGCGGCTCGATGCGGCGGGCATTGCCAGCGCCCGCATGAACGACATGCACGACGTCTGGTCCCACCGCCAGCTTCGCGCCCGTCACCGCTGGGTCGAGATCGACAGCGCCGCGGGTCCCCTCCCCGCCCTGCTGCCACCCGGCGGCAGCGGCGCCTTCGCGCCCCTCATGGGTCCGGTCCCGGAGCTTGGGCAACACACCCGCGCGATCCTGGCTGAACTGGGGCTGAGCGCCGACGACATCGCGGCGCTCGCGAAGGACAACGCGATCTGACGGGGGCCCATTGCGGGTTGGCCGCTGCGGCGAAGGAGTGTAGCTTTTTCTTTACTGGAACTCCGAGGTGCGGAATTCCTCGTTCCGGACCAGGGGTCCGCTCTGGCAATGGCGGCCGGATAACTTCGGCCAGGACGCGGGAGGCACCTCGATGCGTTTCTTGGCGGTGGCGCTCGGCATGGCCGCGGCGCTCGGCACGGCGGCGTCAGCCCCTGCATTTTCGGCGGACAACGTCCTTCTCACCATCCTCGGCAAGTACGAGACGCCGGAAACCGGCGCCGACAACGGGTACCGCTTCGGGTTCAGTCAGGACGTGGGCGGACTTGTTCGCCGGTTGGGCTTTGATCCGCGCCAGAACCCCGAGAAGCTCAACCTCAACACGGTGCACAATTACAAGACCAGCAACAGCAATCCCACGGTCGCCGAACGCTGGGCCTTGGCGACCCTCGACGATTGGGCGAGCAAGCAGCACATCGTCGAGCAGTACGCCGGCACCGCCCAGGATTACAGCCACTCGTTGCGGCTGGGCTACGGTGTGGCGCTGACGGATGTCGGTGAGAAGCTGAAGAAGGGCAACATCGTCCGCGCCACGCCGCCGCCGCCGGGCGGAGACGATGTGCTCGGCGCTGCGCTTTTGGGCGCTCTCAACAGCGTCGGCGGCTTTTTTCCGGCCGTCGGCGCCTTGACCAACGTGTACCTGTTTCTCGACGGCCGCGGCGATGTATCGGTGGCGCCCCACGGCGCGCCGAGCGTGAGGATGCCGAGCGCCGACGTGATCACCATGGCGCAAAGCCGCCTGCGCGGCGACGGCGAGGCGCTTTTCGATGCGATGGACGCCGAGAACGCCAAGCTGACGAAGGCGATCGAGGGCAACTTCGGCGCCTTGCGCGCGTTCACGCTCAGCGGCTCCTACGACTCGTTCGATCCCAATGCCGACGATGGCGACGTCCTGAAGGCGAAACAGGATGTCGTTGCGGCGTTCCGCCGGGAGATCTGGCGCGAGTTGACCCCGCTGGCGTTGGAGTTGGACGCCTATCCGGACATCAAACCCGGCTTGAACGCGCAACCGTGCCCGCAGGGTCCGGGGTACACGGAGCACGAAGACGGCAAGCCTTACCTCGCCTGCAAGATGACGGCGACGGTGAACGACTGTTGCGGGTTCGCCCTTTTCGAAAAATCGATGAACGCCATCTACGGCCCCGGCCGTCCCCGCCCGAAAAAGAATCAGTTCGGCATCGCGGTCGAGTACGCGCCGACCTACTACGCCGGCGGCTTCAGGGGCGAGTGGTCGTCGAATCCGGCGAAGTACGACAAACCGTTCCGCGTCCGCACCACGCGCCGCTACATCGGGCTGGTCCGCAAAGCGGATGGTGTCGCCGTTGCCGAGGGCACCGCAAACGAAATCGTTGGTAGCCTCGGCCTTGATGGCGTTCTCTGGTTGCCGGGACTCGAGAAGGGCGAGCGCCTGAAGCAGTCAGGCAGCTTCATGCCGGAAAACAAGGCGCTCGCCGCCGCTGGCGGGCGGCAGAACGATCTTTACAAGTATCTGATCCGGGACAGGCCGCAGGTCGCGGCGTTCCTGCCAATGACACTCGACGACGTGAACATTTTCTATGCGCGGAAGCGCTTCGACAAGGCGGCGGAAGACGCCATCACGGCCATGCAGACGGCCAGCGGCAAGTTCCATCCAGCCGGCGGCGCATCGTTCGGCGACGCGCGCCTGCTCGCCGACTCCGGCCGGTCGAACCTGCAGCTTGCGATGGACAACGGCACCGACCTCTCCGTGTCCGCGCTCCGGATCTTTGAGGAAGGGCATATCGAGAACCACCCGGCCTTCTTCCGGGAGACCATGCAGGCTTTTCTCGCCGAGGCCCGCGCCCGCGCCATCTACGCCGAGGGCAAGGCGTGGATGGAGATGCTGGTCGATCGGCACACGCAACTGCGCGACGCCATGGTGATCTTCGAGACCTTCCCGGACACCTATCGGGAGGGGCACGGTCCGCTATCGGCACTGCTGAAGTTCTTTCCCTCGGGCGTGCGCCTCCCGGTCGGATTGGAGACGAAGGCATTCCACGAGTTTCTCGCGGGGCTCGACCCGAAAGATCCCATGCTCAATACCAAGATCCGCGACTACGTCGACGGTAAGGTGTTCACCGTTTGGCGGCAGAGCTTCACGCCGCTGCAGGAAAGCCAGCTCCGAGTTTATTTGAGGATGTTGGAGAGCGACCGGTTGAAGACAACGCCTTCCGGCTACATGCAGGTGGTGTTGGACAAGCTGAAGGAACTGCAAGGCGACATGGCGAAGAAACTCGCGGTCCTCGATGATCACAGCCAGAGGTTCAACCGCGAGTTCGAGACGTTCTACCGCGACTGGGATCAAGCCTCGGCGGACTTCCGCTCAGCATTGCGCACATACCAGATCGCCCGAGCCCTCGCCCCGGCGGCACGGTGAGCAGGACACACCAGCGGGGCCAGGCGCCCTGCCGCAAGCGCAGCGCCCCGGTTGTAGACGCGGGGCGGATCAGGCCAAAGCCCGTCATCCTCCCTTTCGTGTCGTCAATATTGTTTTTACAGCCAAGCAGATGATGCAGGCCTATTGCGGCAATCCACCCCGCCGCTCCCCGACCACTACATCGATATTGCCCGGATAGCCTCTCCATCTGGCTGAAAACGGTAGCACATTGGGCTGTAGCCATTCCCGTTGGCGAGGGGGCAGAGCGTCCGCATTGCCTCTTACTCAGACGTCAAGCTGTTCGGCAATGGCAGGTACGTGGTCACTCATGAGGTCGGCGGAGGGAGAGGCGGGCACAGATGGAGATCGACCGCGTCGTCGCACTGGCGGGAACTTCTGAACGAACCGGACGTTTCGCAGGGGCATTCTGACGGCGAGGGGAAGAGGCGTCATGGCGAGGATCAAATCCAGGACGGAGCGCCGCGCCGAGCATCGGCGCTTGGTGGAGCATCGGCGTGCCAGCCAGGGCGGCGGCTCAACCGGGACCGGCGGCGGTGGCGCTTCGGGTGGTTCCGCAGAGAAGCCGTCGGAGATCCCGGCGCGGGGCTGGCGCGATGTGCTCATGCGGGTCAAGGACGAAGTCGGCAAGGACAACATTGGCCTGGTGGCCGCAGGCGTTGCATTTTATGCCCTGTTGGCGATCTTCCCGGCGCTGGCGGCGCTGGTCGCGATCTTCGGCATGGTGATGGATCCTGCGGAACTGCAGAACCAGACACAGGCGCTGGCCGGCATTGTCCCCGAAGCGGCGCTCTCCATCATTCAGGGGCAGCTCGCGGCCGTCGCGTCGGCGGGCGGAGGCAAGCTCAGCCTCGTCGCGATCGGCAGCATTCTGCTCGCGTTGTGGAGCGCCACCAAGGGCACCAAGGCGATGATGACGGCCCTCAACATCGCCTACGATGAAGAGGAACAGCGCGGGTTTTTCAAGCTCAACGTCGTGGCCCTCCTGTTGACGGTGGGCGCCATTCTCGGCGTCATCGTCACCCTGGCGGCGATCGTGGTCGCGCCGGCGTTGCTCGGCAATCTCGGCCTCGGGGATGCGGTGCAGTCGGCCATTTCTCTCCTGCGCTGGCCGCTGCTGTTGATCCTGGCGATCATCGGCATGGCCTTTCTCTACCGATACGGCCCGAGCCGCGACGCGGCGCGCTGGCGCTGGGTGAGCTGGGGCGCCGCCGGATCCGTGGTGGTGTGGATCGTCGCATCCGGGTTGTTCTCCTGGTACGTCTCCAATTTCGACAGCTACAACAAGACGTACGGCTCCCTTGGGGCAGTGGTGATCCTTCTGATGTGGTTCTATATCAGCGCCTATGTTTTCTTGTTGGGCGCCGAGATCAACGGCGAAATGGAGCACCAGACAGCGCGCGACACGACCGCGGGGCCGGAGAAGCCCATGGGCGAGCGTGGCGCCTACGCCGCCGACCACGTAGCGACCGCGCGGTAGGACGGCTCGAGGCGGAGTCGAGGGCGGCATGGCCGGATCTGCCCATCCGGCCTTGCGCACCGTTAGCCATGAACTTATAGTGAACGCATGGCACGGTTGGACCTGCGGCAGAAGTTGGCGATCCTGAGCGACGCGGCGAAGTACGACGCATCGTGCGCGTCGTCCGGTGGCGCCCGGCGGGATAGTCGAGATGGCAAGGGCCTTGGCTCGAACCCCGGCACCGGCATCTGCCATGCGTACGCAACGGATGGACGGTGCATCTCGCTCCTCAAAATCCTGATGACCAACTTCTGTATCTACGACTGCGCCTATTGCGTGAACCGGGTGTCGTCGAACGTGCCGCGGGCGCGGTTCTCCGTGGACGAGGTGATCAAGCTCACCCTCGAGTTCTATCGCCGCAACTACATCGAAGGGCTGTTCCTGTCGTCCGGCATCGTCGTGTCGCCGGACGCAACGATGTCGGACATGGTCCGCATCGTCAAACAACTGCGGGAGGTGGAGAACTTCCGCGGCTACATCCACCTGAAGACCATCCCCGACGCCGCACCGGAGTTGACCGAGCAAGCCGGACTTTATGCCGACCGGGTGTCCATCAACATTGAGCTTCCGACCGACGACAGCGTGCGGAGGCTGGCCCCGGACAAGCGGCCCGAGACGATTCGCACCGCCATGGCCAACGTGCGTTTGCGCCGGGAAAGCGCCACGGAGCGCAGCCACACTGGCAGGCGGCCGCGACGCTTTGCACCGGCGGGGCAGTCGACACAGGTCATCATTGGGGCGGATGGGTCGAGCGATGCGACGGTACTCGAGAACTCGGCGCGGCTTTATGCCAGCTACCGGCTGAAGCGGGTGTACTACTCGGCATTCTCGCCTATTCCCGACGCGGCGGCGGCGCTGCCGCTGATCCGCCCGCCCCTGCAGCGGGAGCATCGCCTCTACCAGGCCGACTGGCTGATGCGGTACTACGGGTTCGACGTGGCGGAGATCACTGGCGTGACCCCCGAGGGCAACCTCGACCTCGACATGGACCCGAAGCTGGCCTGGGCCCTGGCCCATCGCGGCCACTTTCCACTGGATGTCAACACCGCCGCCCGCGACATGCTGCTCCGCGTGCCGGGTTTCGGCGTCAAGACGGTGACCCGCATACTCGCGACCCGCCGCCACCGCCGACTCGGCTACGAAGACCTGCGCAAGCTGGGCGCCACCCTCAAGAAAGCGCGCCCGTTCGTCACGATGCGAGACTGGACGCCGGGCGCCTTGACCGACAGCGCCGAGCTTCGCGCCCGCTTTGCGCCGCCGCCCGAGCAGTTGGCGCTGCTGTAAGCGTGCCGCTGCGGCGATGCAAACCATCCGGCTTCCAGGCAGAGCGACTGCAACGGCCTGGCGCGACGCCGCCCGCGGCTGCCTCGCGCAAGGTCTGCAGCCGGAAGAGGTGGTTTGGGCGTATGGCGGCGCCGCGCCGGACCTGTTCGCCCCCGACATGGGAGTGGGATCCGCTGCGGCCACCACCGTGGTGCCCAGATCGTTCATCCGCCTCGCCGGTGCGGTCGTCTGGCACCGGGACCCGGAACGCTTCGCCTGGCTCTATACGCTGTTGTGGCGGGTCAAGGATCGTCCCGCGCTGATGGACGATCAGGCCGACCCGCTGCTTGCCCGTCTTCGCGCCATGCAGAAGGCGGTCTACCGCTGCCAGCACAAGATGAAGGCGTTTGTCCGCTTCCGGGAGATCGGCGCACCAGACGCGGAGCGCCGCAGCTTCGCGGCCTGGTTCGAGCCGGCCCACTATACGCTGGAGCCTACCGCGCCGTTCTTCGCGAGCCGCTTCGGCGACATGGACTGGCGCATCGTGACGCCCGATCTGACCGCCACGTTCGAGGACGGCGCCCTCGGCTTCGCGGACGGGCAGTCGAAACCGCCGCTGCCCGAGGACGCGGCCGAGGAGCTGTGGGCGACGTATTTCCGTAACATCTTCAATCCGTCGCGGTTGAAGGTGAAGGCGATGCAGACCGGGATGCCCAAGTCCTACTGGCGCAACATGCCGGAAACGCGGCAGATCTCCGACATGATCGCCGGGGCGGAAGGCCGGGCGCAAGCCATGCGCGCCGCCGCACCGACAGCCCCGCCGGCACGTGCGGCACGGCTGCAGAATCGCCGCGCGGGCCTTGATCGAACCTCGAGCGAGGAGCAGGACGTGGACAATCTTAACACCATCGACGCAGTGCATTCGGCAGCGCGGTCCTGCACCCGCTGCCCACTCTATCGCAACGCGACCCAGGTGGTGATGGGCGAAGGCCCGACGGATGCCGAGTTGATGTTGGTCGGCGAGCAGCCGGGCGACCAGGAGGACCTCGCCGGCCGACCGTTCGTGGGTCCCGCCGGCCAGATCCTCGACCGCGTCTGCCACGCGGCCGGCATCGATCGCAGCACCGTCTACGTCACCAATGCGGTCAAGCACTTCAAGTTCCTGCCGCGCGGCAAACGTCGGCTGCACCAGAAACCGGATGCAGGCGAGATCGTGCCCTGCAGATGGTGGCTGGATCTGGAGATGCGGCTGGTCCAGCCGCGCCTCATCGTCGCCCTCGGCGCCACCGCCGCCGAATCGCTGACCGGCACCGGCAAGGGCATACTCAGGCGCCGCGGCGCCATCGAACACACCGAAGCCGGAACGCCGGTTTTCCTCACCATCCACCCTTCCTACCTGTTGCGCCTCCCCGATGCTGCAACCAAAGCCGCGGAAACCGACAGCTTTCGCCGCGATCTCGAAGCCGCCGCCGCGCATCTGCAAGAACTGCGCGCCGGCCGACCGAATGTTGGTCAACGTTGCTCTTGAAGAACGGAATATTGTGACGTCACTCAGTTGGTGGGCGCGCGAGGAGCAGACAGCATGGTGGAGACCGTGTTCTACGAACGCAATCCGGACGCTCCGATCGCCAGGTGTCAGGGTCTGCTGAACGGCGACCAGGGTTTCCACAAGCGGGTAACGATCGCCGCCGCGGCCGAGCGCAAGGAATACAAGGTCGAGAAGGTGGAATTGGTTGCCACCGACGGCGACCCATTGAGGGTCCTGGTGAAGATTTCGGACCCGACGAGGAGCCTGCTCAGGCGACCGATGTCGCTGCAGGACGATGGGGCGGCGTTCACGGCCTTCCTGGTTCTGGCGGTGCTCGCCGGGCTAGGGTTTCTCGGCTTTCAGTATGAGACGAGGCCACAGTTGCTGGCCGCGGTGCTCGGCTGGCTGGCGGCGGAAGCCTGGGGCGGGTATGTCCTCATCGCGTTCGCCTACTTCGCTTTGGCGTTTCAGGTGCAGAACGCGATGGGGAAGAACGGGACGGTCGGCTCCGTGATCGGCATCCAGTTCCTCGCCGCCATGGCGTTCCTGCTCTGCGGTTACTGGTGGTACTTGACGCGCGATCTGGCCGCCCCGCAGGTCTTTCCCGACGACCATGTCCGCTACTACGAGAGTCTCAAGAGCAGGGTAGCCGCCAGCCCGCTGTTCGAGCTGATGGTGCTACCGCTGTTGCTCGTGATCGTGCGCCTGATCGGCCTCAGCGCCCTCGGCACGGCCTTCAAGGGATTGATCGGCTTCCTCAAGAAATAGCCGTAAACGCCGGCGCTGGGCACGGCTTAATTCTCTGGCCCATATGTGACCCTCTTCACAGTACGGCCATCGATCCACTGGTAGGTTCTTGCACTGACGCAGAACAACGCACCGGCGCATCCAAATCGGTGCCAGCACAAAGCAGCGTCGCTGGGGAATCTCGCTTCACCCGTCTAGCTGGGAGCAAGACCATGAGGAAAATCGACGCTCGTCAGGTCCGCCATTTGGCGGCTGACATTGCTTACGAACGGCCCCATCCGGCCCACATCACCAACGGCGAGGAGCAGGGCTATCGCGGCGCCCGCTCTCTGATGAGTTTCACCAAAGGGCTGCCGCATCGCGCATCGGATGGTCTGGTCGCCGACGCCGACGACCCGTTGCGGCTGCGCGCCGCCATCAACGCCGGCCACACGCTCGAGTTCGACCTCAACGTGCCGATCAGTGCGACATGGCATTTTCATGGCGGGACAGGGACGGACCGGGCCGGGCTCGACAGCCTGGATGCCGACCGCCAGCACCGACGGTGGGAGGCGCCGACCGCCGGCTTCGTCTACGCCCTGCAGGGGCCTGACCCCCAGGCGGTGACCATGCCGCCGGCCCCGACGCTCGCCGAGTCCGCCAATCATCATGTGAATGCAAACCCGGAACTGGTCGCGGAAATGGCGGAGGTCTATTGGCTGGCGCTTCTCCGCGACCAGCCGTTCCGCCACTTCGACGACTACTCGGAACCGGGAACGCCGGCGGCGGTCGACGAGGCGGTTAACCATCTCGGCGCCTTGCCGTTCTACGCCGACGCCGTCGGCAGCCACCCCCGCCGCCGACGCCTCACCGGAGCCGAAACGGTCTGTCGGCAGACGGTGTTCCGCGGCCACACCCCCGGCGACCGGGTCGGACCCTACCTCAGCCAGTTCATGCTGATGGGCAATCGCCACCTTGGCGGCGTCCTGACCGAGGAGCAAGGCCAACTGCAGTACGGGTCGATCCGCGCCGACATGCGGGTGCGCGTCGCCACCCACGGCAAGGACTACATGACCCACTGGAACGAATGGCTGGACGTGCAGAACGGCGCCAACTGCGGCGGCGTGCAGACCTACGTGTCGGAACCGGCCGGCCAGTTCCGCTTCATCGCTACGCCTCGGGATTTGGCGACGTATGTTCATTTCGACGCGCTCTACGAGGCCTACCTCAACGCCTGCATCTGGCTGCTCAACGTCGGAGCGCCGCGGGACCCGAACTTCTCGGATGTCCTCGGTCGCACCCGGCACACGGAGGGGTTTGCCCTGTTCGGCGGCCCGCACATTCTGTCGATGGTGACCGAGGTGGCGACGCGCGGCCTCAAGGCGGTGCGTTTCCAGAAGTTCAACATGCATCTCCGTCTCCGCCCGGAAGCGCTCGCCGGGCTGGTGGCGGCACACCACGCCGGGGTGCTGACGGACCCGGCGCTGTCGAAGCGGGCGCGCGAGCGTGTCGCTCGTTTCCACGACGCTCTTGCCGCAGAGATCGCCAACATCATGCTGCTCGACCGCGTCGGCCAGCACAACGCCGCCCAGAACACGCCGCGGCACGACGCCTACCTCGGCGCGCAAAGCGGCATCGCGGGGGCGACGGACCTGCCGTTGCTGCCGATGGCGTTCCCGGAGGGCTCGCCGATGCATCCGGCCTACGGCGCCGGACATGCCACGGTGGCAGGCGCCTGCGTCACCATCCTCAAGGCGTTCTTCGACGAAGATGCCTGCATCGCCCGGAACTGCCAGACCGGCGCCGTCGAAGTGGTGTCGGCGGAGCAGATCACCGCCGAGGATTGGCAGAAGGTGGTCTTCGTCCCGACTGCCGACGGCAGCGCGATCCAGGACCTCGCCGCCAACTTCGACACGCTCGACTACTTGCGGGTCGGCGACGAACTCAACAAGCTCGCGGCCAACATCTCCATCGGACGCAACATGGCGGGCGTCCATTACTACAGCGACTACATCGACAGCCTGCGGCTCGGCGAGGCCATCGCCCTCGGCATCCTGCAGGAGCAGTCGGTGCTCTATCCGAAGGATCCGTTCCGCGTTTCTCTCACTACCTTCGATGGACAGTGCGTGGTCATCGCCGACGGCGAGGTGCAGCCGGTCAACGGCTCAGCCGGGAAGGCGGCTGCGTAATCGAAATCGCTCCATATGACTGCGACGGGGTCTCGCGCCATTGGGCGCGGGCCCCGACTTGCGCGCGTGGCGGCCGCGCTTTAGTGAAGCCGATCGGCCTGCCGCAGCCAAGCCGGCACACCCCAGCATCAAGCGTTCCGCATCGGGCTTCGGAGATCACGTTCGATCCGCCGCGCGTTGACGCGCAAGCGGTGCCTGCGTCTATCGCTTGCTGATGTGGAGCGGCGGAGGGGTCGGGGCGGATGGTGCCGCGACCACCGCCGACAGCGGCGCGAGGGCGATGCCGCGAGCATCGAGGCCAGGGAGCCACGCCTGCAGGGCGTCGAGCGTCTCATCGTGGGGGTGGCCGATGGCGACAGCGGTTCCCCGGCGGCGTGCCACGGCCTCGGCTTCCCTCAACTGGTCCTGCACGGTGGCGACGCCGCCGAGGGGATCGAGAAACACGCTTCGCTCCGCGAACGGCACCCCCGCCCGCCGAGCCGCGTCCGGTCCCACGGTTTCTGGGGTGGTGCGCGAATCGAGGTACAACAGCCCGCGGCTGCCCAGTTCCTCCATCACCACAGTCATGCCGTCTCGGTCGGCGGTGAAGCGACTCCCCATGTGGTTGTTGATGCCCACGTAGCCGTCGAAGCGGGCTAGTCCCCAGACCAGCCGCCGACGCAGCTCGGCAGCCGCAAGCCCGGTCAGCAGAGCGTTCGGGCCTGGATCCACGAAAGCGCTGGTCGGCTCCATGCCGACGTGGACCAGGAGTTCGTGTCCGCCGGCCCGCGCCCGCGCCGTCTGGTCCGGAAGGTCGCCCGCATAGGGCAGGAACGACAACGTCAGCGGCCCGTGGAGGGTGATGGTGCGGGCCGTGCGGCGGCGGTCCATGCCAAGGTCGTCGATGACCACGGAGACCATGGGGCGGCCGTTGCGCTCCGGCGAGGCGGCAGCAAACCGGCGCCATGCAGGTTGCGCCTCCGACCCTGGGTGCAGCAAAGCCATCGTTGCCGGCGGCGTTGCGCTCGGCAGATCCGCTGGAGCGGCCTCGCCGGGCTCATAGGACTCGATCGGCAACGCCTCTTCGTACTGCCTGGGGGCGTGCTGCGGGAGGATGCCGTTGTTCGGCGCGGGCTCGGCGGAGGAAGCGCCCGCCGTCCGCAGGGACGCGGGCTCCAGCGGCCCGATCCACATGGGAACCGGCGGAGACGGGATCGACGCTGCGTTGCTGGCGCTGTGCAGCGCCGTGCCGAACCCATAGCCGACGAGTGCCGCAACCGCGGCCAACCCGAGCAGCATCAATGGCCGGTGCGGCCGTCGGAGCGCGGCGATGAGCCGGCCCGTGATCAACGCAAAGAGCCATCGCCGCCATGCAACCATGGCCCCCCATATCCGACCCCCTTCGACCCGTCAACCGGGATCCGGAGGGTGCTCTGAACCACAGCGACAACGTGCGGATCAGAAGAGCGAACGTGCAGCGGGTCTGTTACACGTATTCTCCGGACCGGACCCGCTGCAGCACGCTTATGCGACGACGTCGATCACCGCCGACCAGTCTCCCGGTATGCCGCCGAAACCGCTCCAGTGGCCGTTGACGATCCCGTACGCGTCGTCGGTCAGGGTGCCGGTAGTCGCCAAGTACCAGATTGGTGGCATCCTCGAGCGCCGTTCCGTGCAAGGTCAGCTTGGAGCCGTGCAGGTCGCCGACGAAGTGTTCGCGCCCGGAAATGCTGTTGGTGACTTCATCCCAATCGAAAAAGCCCTTGAGGACGCCATCGCCGTACTGTTGGTCCTGCTCCGTGAAGTACAACTTCGAGTCGGAGAAATCGTTTCCGCGCACATCGAGCCCGGCGACGTCCCAGGAGGTGTTGGCGAGATCCGGCAAGCCGACGGTGACGCCGAAGATTGCCCAATCGCCCCACTCCGTGCCGTCCCACGCGGTCACAGCCAAGGCTTCGGTGCCACGTTCGTCAGAGCCACCGAATTCGAGCGACGCCAACTGCTCGCTGGTCAGGCGTATGACCTTCTCGGCCGGGAACGTGCCGTCCTCGATGGCGCTGTCGTTCGGCGCGACGCCACTGCCCCGGAACGAGCCGCTGGTCGACGCCCTGTCGTAGTCGTAGACCGCCCACCAGTCGATGGTGTCGCCGTCGGCATCGGTGGCCGAGAACCACGACGACACGTTCTCGAACGTGCCCAATTTGAGTTCCTGATTGGTAGCGACGATGTCGGGCGGGGTATTGGGTTCAGGGACTATGTACGTCCCAGCACCGTTAAACGTGGTCGCGTATTTGGTAATGAGTTGCGCTTTGCCGGTGTTCACGTCGATATCGTAGACTCCGCCCTTGCTGCCGAAACCCATGAGGCCATGATGTTCCGACAAGGCGAGGCCATAGAGATCCTCGGAGATCTCGAAGGGGCCGACACTCGAGGAGGCGGTCGGTTCAGTTAAATTGACATTGACGAGTTCTCTTGCCGTCGACGTCATAAAAAGATTGCCCTCAACGAACTGCAGGTCGCCCGAAGCACCGAAGTTGTTTGAGCTGAAAGGCGCATGCGCGGAGCCGCTTGCGATGGGACCGAGGTGCGTGCTGTCCCCGGTGAAGGTGTTGATCGAAAGCAGATTGCCGCTCGGGTCGGCGACGTAGGCGGTGCCGTCTGCCGCGATCTCCAGCGAGTTCGCGCTGGTGCTTGGCAAGCGACTTATAAACGTTGCCGCGCCGGTTGTCCCGTCGATGGAATAGAACGCATTCGCGGTGACGCCGAACAACTTGCCGTCGTACCGGCTGTCGATGTCGAAGAGAGTGACCCCGGCTTTCCCGATGACCTGCTTCTGGCCCCCGCCCGCCGGGTCGAAGAGCCCGATCACGCCTTTGTTATCGACCCCTATAAAAGGCCAGTCGGTACGCCCCAACAAGGCATCTCGAAGCAGACCGGTATAAATTCCCGGCAGTGACGCCACATTTAATTGCGACTGATCCGCGTTCCACAAATGAAGATGTTCGACCTGCTTGGACGGGTCGTTCATATCCAGAATAGTGACCTGATCAGTTGTACCCCTGACCGTCATGGCCAAATCGGAGCCGTCGCCGGCCAAACTGAACTCGAGATCCTCGAGAATGTTATCGAGCCACCCACCGCCATAGATTTCGAGGACGTCCTGATCGTCGTTGATGCGCCCGTCGTCCGTGATGATGTCGTGCTGGCCGCCCAAGATGAAACCGTAGGTGTCGTTGCCGGCCCCGCCCATGAGGTCATCGGCGCCGTCCCGGCCCCAGTACTCCGGCGCCTCGTCCTTCGGCCACTGGCTGACCGGCGACCAACCGAGCTGGTGATAGAGTTCCCACCCAAGCTCCTCGAACGGGATGATGTCCCACCCCAAATGATCGGTATTACCGGGCTGGTTGTAGTTGGGCCCCAAGTAGCCAGGAGCCTGAAGGTCTATCGTGCCTGCTCCAGGTCCGTGGGTGATCAACTCGCCATTGCCGTATACGGCTTGCAGGCCGATGTGGGCCGTCTGGCCGGTACCGCCGAGCAGATGGTCTCCAATTACATTGCGATAATCTTGGTCCCCGCCTGGATGATATAATTCAACGTCTCCATGTTTTTCTTTATACCAATCATTGAACAATCCGATTGGCGGCTTAGTCGGCGAAACACCCAGTCCTGCCGCCCAGCCGGGGTTCGTCGCAGTATACACCGTCCTGACGACAAATTCGTCCCATTCTTCTGCCGTGTATCCGTCTTGCGTTAGATCATCCGAACTACCTTCGGCGTAAGTAAGAAAACCATTCCGGTACGGCTCTAGAATGCCTCTCACCTGCTCTTCTGTCAAAACGCCTTGGTCGTAAACACTGCGGTCATAACCACCGAACAGGTAGTCGTCACCTTCCCCGCCGCTAAGATTGTCGTCCCCGAGGCCGCCGTACAGGGTGTCGCTACCTTCGCCTGCGGTAAGATCGTCATTACCATTGCCGCCGGACAACGAATCGGCGCCCTCGCCGCCGTTGAGATCGTCGTTCCCGATGTCGCCGTCCAGGATATCGCTACCTTCGCCTCCGGCAAGTTCGTCATTGCCGCCTTCACCGGACAGCGAGTCGTCGCCACCGTCACCGTTAAGCGTGTCGCCCCCGACGCCACCCTCCAGTGTATCGCTACCATTACCGCCGCTAAGAATGTCATTACCACCGCCGCCGGACAACGAATCGTCGCCCGTCACCCCTTGTAGCGTGTCGTTGCCTAGGCCAGTGTTGATGATGTCGTCGCCTACTGTGCCCTCAAGATTTAGATGCAGCTTCGCGCCGGGGTCTCGACTTTCAAGTACATTCCTCGGCAACCCCCAGAACCTCGCAATGCCTGGGGGCATTGCGTCGGCCACATAATCGTCGACATCCAGCCCCACAACACTTAGCGCCGTGTTTATATAGGAATTACTGTTTTGGTTGAGATCGTACGATATATTCTTTCCTTTTTCCGTGAACTCTAAATGTAGATCCGCTAATATTTTCCACACATCGTCTGGATTGCGGCCACCAAGCTCAGAATCCGAAAAAGCGCGGAAGGCATACTTTTCTGGATCACTGAAATGCCGAGTATGCTCTGTGTTCGTGTGATCACGGATATCAGGATATTGCCATTTCCCGAAAGTTTTGCTGTCAGGCGCCAGAACCTCTATTTCGTCTTGAATCTCGCCCTTTACAAGAACGAGCTGCAGATGACCATTAGATAAGTTTGGCCATTTAACTTCGTTGGCTGCCAAGCGCAGTTCTGTATGTTCCACGATCTGTGTGTCGCTGTGTTGTGTCGCTTCCGAGCCAGTTTCTGGCGTGGGTGTGTTTCTTGGCGTAGGCATAGGCTTGGCAATCGGCATGCAACCCTCCCTCGTTTCCTGTCGCCCCATCGCGCCGCATAGTTGTCTTTTCCTGCGCGCGCATGCTTCCTCTTGAAATGACGTTACCAATCGGCCACGCAATTGCAAGAATTATTTCAGAGAAGTACTTAGACGGTAATGATTATCGATTGCGGCATTGGAACTGAAGGAGCCGCTGCGTCGTCCAGCAGCGTTGCGCTTCCTGCCAGGAGGATTGATCGAACGCGGACAGTTCGCGGGCCTACGTCGGCTGCTCAATCGCCGCGTCGGCTTCGCTTTTGGCGTTGCCGTGAGCCCGGGGGTCGTCGCTTCAGCTTCCCGTGATGATGATGGCACGGTGCGGGGGGCTACGCTTCGGTACCCCGCCCTACGCGGCGACCAGATGCCCGTCGTCGAGGCGGAGGGTGCGGTCCATGCGGGCGGCGAGGGTCGGGTTGTGGGTGGCGACGAGGGCGGCGAGGCCGACCTCGCGCGCCAGGGTGAGCAGCACCGTGAATACGCCGTCGGCGGTGTGGGGATCGAGGTTGCCGGTCGGCTCATCGGCGAGCAGGAGGCGCGGTTCGTTGGCGATGGCCCGCGCGATTGCGACCCGCTGCTGCTCGCCGCCGGATAGCCGCGCCGGACGGTGGCTCGCGCGCGCGGCAAGGCCCAGTTCGCCGAGGAGCGCCCGCGCCCGCGCGAGCGCCTTGCCCCTGCCCTCGCCGGCGATGATCTGCGGGATGGCGATGTTCTCCAGCGCCGAGAACTCCGGCAGCAGGTGGTGGTACTGGTAGACGAAGCCGATGTTGTGCCGCCGCAGGCGGGTGCGGGCGTCGTCGCCGAGGCCGTTGCAGGCCTGGCCGGAAATATAAACCTCGCCGCCGTCGGGAGGCTCCAACAGGCCGCCGACGTGCAGCAGCGTCGACTTGCCGGCGCCGGACGGGCCGACCAGCGCCACCACCTCGCCGGCGTTGAGCGTCAGATCGACGCCCTTCAGCACCTCCAGCCGCGTCTGCCCCTGGCGGTAGGTGCGCACCACGCCGTCGAGGCGGAACGCCGGATCGCTCGCGGGCCTATTCATAGCGGAGCGCTTCGGCGGGATCGATGCGAGCGGCGCGCCACGAGGGATAGAGGGTGGCGGCGAACGACAGGAGGAGGGCCATGGCCACCACCAGCGCCACCTCGAGCGGGTCGATCTCGGCCGGCAGTTGCGACAGGAAATAGATCTCGGCGGAGAACAGGTCGGTGCCGGTCAGCGCCCCGATCCATTGGCGGAGCGTCTCGATGTTGGCGGCGAAGGCGACGCCGCCGGCGAAGCCGACGGCCGTGCCGATGACGCCGACGCTGGCGCCGGCGATGAGAAATATCCTGAGAATCATGCCGCGGGTGGCGCCCATGGTGCGGAGGATGGCGATGTCGCGGCCCTTGTCCTTGACCAGCATGATCATGCTGGAAATGACATTGAACGCCGCCACCAGGATGATCAGGGTCAAAATCAGGAACATGACGTTGCGCTCCACCTGCAAGGCCGTGAAGTAGCCGGAGTTGGCGCGCTGCCAGTCGTAGATCCTGTATTCCGGCCCGAGCGCCTTGGCGAGACGCGGCGCCAGCGCCGGCGCCTTGTCGGCGTCGTCGAGGAACACCTCCAGGTGGCTCACCCGGCCGGGCATCTGGAAGAAAGTCTGCGCGGCCTCCAGCGGAGCGAACAGGATGTTGGAGTCGTATTCATACATGCCGATCTGGAAAGTGCCGGCGACCTTGTAGCGGCGCACCCGCGGCACCGTGCCGAGCGCGGTGGTGCGGCCCTGGGGCGAGATCAGCGTCACCTCGTCGCCGGCGATGACTCCGAGATTCTCGGCGAGGCGGCTGCCGAGGATGACTCCCTCCCCGCGCTCGAGTGCGTCGAGGGCACCGGGGGTGATCTTGTCGGCGAGCAGGTCCCGCTCCTCGATATCGTGGCGGCGGACACCCCGCACCAGAGCGCCGCGCGCCTGCCCGGCGGCGGTGATCATCACCTGCCCCTGCACCAGCGGATTGACGGCGATCACCCCCGGCAGCCCGATGATGCGGCCCGCCAGTACGTCGTAATCGGCGATGCCGGCCGGCTGCGCGAGGACGCTGAGGTGACCGTTGAGGCCGAGGATGCGGGACAGCAGTTCCTGGCGAAAGCCGTTCATCACCGCCATCACCACGATCAGGGTGCCGACCCCCAAGGCAATGCCCAGCAGAGAGAACCAGGCGATGACCGAGATGAACCCTTCCCGCCGGCGGGAGCGCAGGTAGCGCACCGCGACCATCCATTCGAAGGCGGAGAACACCGCGCCGGTCCTAGCCGAACTGCTGAAGGGCGGCGTCGGGGGTGAGTTCGTGGCGCTCGCCGCCGGCGCGGCGCTTCAGCTCCACGGTGCCGGCCTTGAGTCCGCGGGGGCCGACGACGAGCTGCCACGGCAGGCCGATCAGGTCCATCTCGGCGAACTTGACCCCCGGACGCTCGGCACGGTCGTCATAGAGCACGTCGACGCCGCGGGCGGTGAGTGTCCGATAGAGGCTCTCGCAGTGCTCGCCGCACCCGGGGTCGTCGGCCTTGAGGTTGATCAGGCCGACACGGAACGGCGCCACGCTCTCCGGCCAGACGATGCCGGCGTCGTCGTGGGACGCCTCGATGATGGCGCCGACCAGGCGGGAGACGCCGATGCCGTAGGAGCCCATTTCCGGCACCACCTCCTCGCCATTCGGTCCCAAAACGGCGGCGCCCAGCGGCTTCGAGTACTTGGTGCCGAAGTAGAAGATGTGCCCCACCTCGATGCCGCGCCCGGTGGCCAAAGCGTCGCCAAGAGCCCGTTCGCGCTCCGCATCCCGCTCTTCGTCGGTCGCCGCGTACTTTGACGTGAAGCCGTCGACGATGGGCTGCAGGTCGCCCTCCATATCGATGTCGGCGCCGGCCCAGTCCATCTCCAGGAAGTCGCGATGACAAGCGATCTCGCTCTCGCCGGTGTCGGCGACGATGACGAACTCGTGGCTCAGGTCGCCGCCGATCGGTCCTGTGTCGGCCCGCATCGGGATCGCCTTGAGGCCGAGGCGAGCGAAGGTGCGGAGATAGGAGACGAAGAACTTGTTATAGGAGCGGCGGGCGGCAGCCGCGTCCAGGTCGAACGAGTACGCGTCCTTCATAAGGAATTCGCGACCGCGCATGACGCCGAAGCGGGGGCGGATCTCGTCCCGGAACTTCCACTGGATGTGGTAGAGCAGCTTCGGCAGCTGACGGTAGCTACGGACCGTGCCGCGGACGATGTCGGTGATCTGCTCCTCGTTGGTGGGGCCGTAGAGCAGGTCGCGTTCCTGGCGGTCGGTGATGCGCAGCATCTCCGGGCCGTAGTCATCGTAGCGGCCGCTCTCCCGCCACAGCTCGGCCGATTGCAGGGTCGGCATGAGCATTTCCTGACAGCCGATGCGGTCCTGTTCCTCGCGGACGATGGCCCCGATGTTGTTCAGCACCCGCAACCCCAGCGGCAGCCACGAGTAGATTCCGGCCGATGCCTGGCGGATCATGCCGGCGCGCAGCATCAGGCGATGGGAGACGATCTGGGCCTCCGCCGGCGTCTCCTTGAGGGTCGGCAGGAAGTAGGTGGAGAGCCGCATGTTCGGACGATCCTCTGGCGCAGGGAGAGGTGCTTGTCTCGTCGAGGGTTTTAGGTCATGACCGGCCGGGTCGCAATGGCGCTGCCGCCGGGTGCGGCGTCGGCTCGCAGTCTAGGAGTGCTTGATGAACGATGGCATGAGCCGTGACGATGTCGAGGTGATCGAGCGGGAGACGCCGTTCCGCGGCTATTTCCGGATGGACCGCTATCGACTGCGGCACCGGCTGTTCGCCGGCGGCTGGAGCGAGCCGATGGTGCGCGAGGTGTTGGAGCGCGGCCATGCCGTCGCCGTCATCCTCTACGATCCGGTGCGCGACGAGGTGGTGCTGATCGAGCAGTTTCGCCCCGGCGCCTACGCGGCGGCGCAGTCGATCGACATCGCCGCCGGCATGTCACCGTGGCTGCTGGAGGTGGTCGCCGGGATCATCGACGAAGGCGAGACGCCGGAGGACGTGGCGCGCCGCGAAGCGATCGAGGAGGCCGGTCTGGAGGTCCAGGACATGGTGTTCGCCTGCCGCATCCTCGCCAGCCCCGGATGCACGAGCGAGACGATCACCATCTACTGCGGACGGGTCGATGCGACCGACGCCGGCGGCACATTTGGCCTCACCTACGAACATGAAGACATCCGGGTCGTGGTCGTGCCAACCGACGAGGCGTTCCGCTGGCTCGCCGACGGCCGCTTCCCCAACGCCACCGCCGCCGTCGCCCTCTACTGGCTGCAGGCCAACCGCGAACGCCTGCGCGCGATGTGGCCTTAGCGCGGCTGCCGCCCCGCTCGTGCAGCGGCGCATTAAAAGAATGCACCATTGCTGCACGTAACCTCTCGACTCTCGTGCGCTCTAGACCGATTCGACTGAGTCTCTCGAATGGGTCCGTGCACTGGTGGTGCTAGGGGTGGTTGGGGGCGGATCCGCGGCCGGCGAAGGTGTGCACCGTGCCCGCGGGATCGACGGCCAGCACCCGGAAATTGCGGGCGTCGAGGATCAGCATGGAGCCATCCGGGCGGAGGATCATGCCCTCGGGATCGTTCAGTTGGGCCTCCTTCGCCGCCGTGCCTTCCGTTGTGCGGCCGGCTGTGCCGTTCCCGATCAGGGTCGTGATGGTGCCGTCGGCGTCGATGGCGCGGATGGCGTGGTTGTGCTCGTCGGCCACCAGAAGACGCCCGTCGGCAGCGAACCTCACCGCCTGCGGCAGGTTCAGCGTCGCCTCGGTCGCGGGGCCTCCGTCGCCGGAGTAGCCCTGTTGCCCCGTGCCGGCGATGGTCGTGATGATGCCGTTCTCGTCGATCCGGCGGATGACATTGTTGGCGCTGTCGCCGATCACCATGCGGTCCTGGGCGTCGAAAGCGATGTTGTAGGGCTCGTTCAATTGGGCCTGCGTCGCGGGACCGCCATCGCCGCTGTAGCCGGCCGTGCCATTGCCGGCGACGGTGGTCACGATGCCGTCGGCGTCGATGCGGCGGATGACGTGGTTGCCCTCGTCGACCACGTAGAGGTTGCCCTTCGAATCGTATGCAACGTCATAGGGGCGATCGAACTTGGCGTCGACGGCGGGGCCGCCGTCACCCGCGTAGCCCTTCTCGCCGGTGCCGGCGATGCGGCTCAAGTGGCCCGTCGGCTCGACGCGCAACACGACGTCGCTGCGATGATCGGGAAACACCGGCCGGCCCTCCGCATCGAGGGCCAGTCCTTCGCCCGACGTGATGTCCGTCTCGAGCGCGCGGCCCCCGCCGGCGGCTTTTCCCTGATGACCACTGCCCGCGATCGCGTGAGCAATGCCTTGCGGATCGATCTTCCAGAGGATCGAGCCCTGGAACGGCCGGGTAGACGCAGTCGCGCCGCGGTCCGTGATGTAGACGTTGCCCTGCTCGTCCTGGGTGATGCCGCCGGTGTGAAACAGGATCATCTGCGACGCCGGACCGCCGTCCCCCAGCTTGTCGGGGGACATCGGCCTGTAGACGATCAGCCTGTTGTATTCCCGCCGCAAATCGCTGCGGAATTGATAGGCAATGGCGAGGCTGGCAAATCCGATCACCAGCATCAGCGTGCCGGCAATCACCAATGTCTTCTTTCTGAACCCGAAGGTGGACATTCCGCAGCGTGCTCCATGGTTGGCGCGGGGATCGCGTCAGGTGGATAATCCCTTGGCACGATCTTGTCCATCGTTACGAGCACGCCTGATATGTTGTACTGCCCATGGATGCAGCCGCTCGGGCCATGCGCCGAGGCCGGGACTGCAACTTGATTGCACCCGCGGCGCTGGTTACAGTCCAGCCGCACGTGGCTCGGTGGCGACGGATGAGCCCGATCCGTCGGCCTAATCGAACTACCGCAGCAAAGATCGAGTGGATCGGATCATACGCATGGACGTCCGCAACGGTTTCGTAGACAGCATCGGGAACACGCCGTTGATTCGTCTGCGCCGCGCTTCGGCGGAGACCGGCTGCGATATCCTCGGCAAGGCAGAGTTCCTGAACCCGGGCGGTTCGGTCAAGGACCGGGCGGCATTGTTCATCGTTCGCGACGCCGAAGCCCGCGGGCTCCTGAAGCCAGGACGGGTCATCGTCGAAGGGACGGCCGGCAACACCGGCATCGGCCTGGCGCTGGTCGCCAACGCCCGCGGCTACCGGACGGTGATCGTCATCCCCGAAACCCAGAGCCAGGAAAAGAAAGACATGCTGCGGCTCTGCGGCGCCGAGGTTCGCGAGGTGCCGGCGGTGCCGTACCGGGATGCCAACAATTACGTCAAGGTGTCCGGGCGCCTCGCAGAAGAGCTGGCGACGAGGGAGCCGCACGGCGCCATCTGGGCCAATCAGTTCGACAACGTCGCCAACCGCCAGGGGCACATCGAGACCACCGGGCCGGAGATCTGGCGGCAGACCGATGGCAGGGTCGACGCCTTCATCTGCGCTGTCGGCACCGGCGGAACCTTGGCGGGGGTCGGCATCGCTCTCAAGGAGCGCAACCCGAACGTCGTCATCGGCCTCGCCGATCCGCCGGGCGCGGCCCTCTATCACTACTACACACACGGGGAGCTGAAGGCGGAGGGGGAATCGATCACCGAGGGCATCGGCCAGGGCCGGATCACCGCCAATCTGGAGGGCGCCAAGGTGGACCGCGCCTACCGCATTCCCGACGCGGAATCGCTGTCCGTCGCGTTCGACCTGCTGAAGCACGAAGGGCTGTGCCTCGGCCCGTCGAGCGGGGTCAACGTCGCCGGGGCCATCCGCCTCGCTTACGACCTGGGCCCGGGACACACCATCGTCACCGTCCTCTGCGACTTCGGCACCCGCTACCAGAGCAGGATGTTCAATCCGGCCTTCCTTCGCTCCAAGGGCCTGCCTGTCCCCGATTGGCTTGCGTAGATGACCGACTCGCGCACGTCCGCTCCAGCGAGCGCTGGCCTGCCCGGCCCGCTGGTGAGCACCGAGTGGCTCGCCGCGCATCTCGATGATCCGCGCGTGCGGGTGCTGGACGGGAGCTTCCACGTGCCGGGCGCCGGCCGTGAACCCCGGGAAGAGTTCCGGCGCTGCCACATCCCCGGCGCGGCGTTCTTCGACGTCGACGGCATCCGCGACGAGACCTCGCCCCTGCCCCACATGCTGCCGCCGGCGGAGCGCTTCGCGTCCATCGCGGCCGGCCTCGGCATCGGCAACGAAACCATGGTGATCGCTTACGATGCGCCGGGGTCGATGGCGGCGCCCCGGGTGTGGTGGACATTCCGGGTGTTTGGGCACCGCGCCGTCGGCGTCCTCGACGGCGGCCTTCCCAAATGGCAGGCCGAGGGCCGGCCCCTGAGCAGCAACCGCCCGGTCAGCGACCAGCCGGCGGTGCCGCGCCGCGCCCGCTACGAAGCCGGCTTCCGTCCGGAACTGGTCCGCAGCATCGATGACATGTTGGCCACTGTGGAGGGCCGACGCAGGGACGCGCAGGAGCAGATCGTGGACAACCGCCCGGCCGGGCGATTCCGCGGCGTAGACCCGGAGCCGCGGCCGGCGCGCCAGTGCGGCCACATTCCCGGCAGCGTCAACATCCCGTTCGCCAGCTTCGTCGACGCCGAGCGGCACGGGGTATGGCGGCCTGCGGTGGAACTTGCCGACGTGTTCCGGCGGGCAGGGGTCGACTGGCGGCAACCGTTGGTGGGCACCTGCGGTTCCGGCGTCACCGCCTGCACCACGGCGCTGGCTGCCTATCTTCTTGGCAACCGCAACGCCGCGGTCTACGACGGTTCATGGGCGGAATGGGGCAATCGCGATGACACGCCGGTCGAGCGATGATGCGGATACGGATGTATCGATCGACACCCTCCTGACGGCGGTCGGGCGGAACCCGTTCGCCAATCACGGCATCGTCAATCCCCCCGTCTACCACGCCTCTACCATCGTCTACCCAACCGTGGCGGCGCTCCGGCACGCCGACGCCACCCCCTATGACGGCACCCGCTACGGCCGCCGCGGAACGCCGACGACGTTCGCTCTGGAAGAGGCGGTCGCGGCGCTCGAGGGCGGCGCGCGCAGCATCGCCATGCCCTCGGGACTCTCTGCCGTCACCACCGCCCTGCTCGCCTTTCTCGGTCGCGGCGATCATGTGCTGGTCGCGGACACCGTCTACTTCCCGACCCGCCGCTTCTGCGACACGGTGTTGGCCAAGTACGGGATTGCGGTCACCTATTTCGATCCGTGCGCCGACATCGGGCCGCTGTTCCGGCCCGAGACCCGGGTGCTGTACATGGAGTCGCCCGGCTCGCTGACCTATGAGGTGCAGGACGTTGCAGCGGCGACGGAGGCGGCGCATGCCCGAGGAGTCGTTGCGATTCTGGACAACACCTGGAGCGCCGGCGTGACCTTCAAGCCGTTCGCGCACGGGGTGGACGTGTCGGTCCAGGCCGCCACCAAGTATATCGTCGGCCACTCGGATGCGATGCTGGGCGTCATCACGACGACGGACGCGATGTTCCCGAGGGTCAAGCGGATGACGTCGCTGCTGGGGACGGCGGCAGGACCGGACGACTGCTATCTGGCGCTGCGGGGCCTCCGCACCGTCGCGGTGCGCCTCCGCCGCCATGCGGAGACGGCGCTCGCCGTCGCGGACTGGCTGGCCGATCGGCCGGAGGTGGCGCGGGTCCTGCACCCGGCGCGGACCGACACGCCCGGCCATGACATCTGGAAGCGGGATTTCTCCGGCGCCAACGGGCTGCTGTCGATCGAGCTCCGCCCTTGCGGCGCCGATGCCGTAGCCGCCATGCTCGACCATATGGAGCTGTTCGCCATGGGGTACAGCTGGGGCGGCTACGAGAGCCTGATCATCCCGTTCGACCTGTCGACGGCGCGCACCGCAACACGCTCGACCGGCCGAGGCCCTTGCCTCCGTCTGCACTGCGGGTTGGAGGATCCAGCCGACCTCATCGCCGATCTCTCCGCGGGCTTCGAGAGATTGAACGCCGTCGGCTGAGAGGCCTCACCTTGCCACGCCGGAGCTTGCCGCGCCGGCGACGATGCGAGGCCTCGCGAACGAGGAATCGGCGTCGGCGGAGCGGAGCTTGCGCAGCCGTCGAACGCGCTCTTCCATGAAGCTCATCAGCAGATCGTGGCCTGCGCTGTCCATGTGCAACAGGCTGATGACGAGGCGCTTGTTGTGGACGTCGTTGCGCAACACGCGCCCGTGCACGCGGACGGGCGTCATCTCGCCGCCGAGCGCGCGTATGTGCTCGATGGTCAGCAACGCGCCGGTGGCGCGGCGGCCGGCATAGCCTTCGAGCACCATGCCGCCCATGCTCCAGTTCAGTGTCAGGTGCGGCTTGCCGTCTAGGACCACTTCCATCTCGGGTGTGGTCATGCGCGGATGCCGACGCTGCTCCTCGCTCATACACCGTACGGCCGTTCCGTCGACCCCAGGCTGCACCGCGGCACTCTGCTGCCTCATCAGCCCTTGTAAGCTCACTTCGATAAGCTGTTGACTAGTAACCATTGTTTCGATCCTGCCGCTACCGCTCGACACTGTGGAGAAGGCCTTCGTTGGCTGTGCGTGCCGAAGGAAGTGGGATCCACGCCCTCCCGTTGCACGACACGAAGGGACTTTACAGAGCAACGCTGAAGGCTTGGTAAACGGCGCGCGGGAAGGCGGAGAGGAGTGCCGGGTCACCCGGCACCGTCGCGGGGTGCCGGGCCGCCGTAGCGGCCCGGCGTCCCCTCGCGGGGATGTCAGGAGTGGGGGGGGGGAGAGCCCCTGACAGGAAGTGTTATGGCAGATTTTGCTCGCATAGGATGTGACGCACATCACACCCGCGCCTATTGTCGACGATCAGCCGCGCGCGCACGCCTGGCGGGGGCCGGCCCGCGTTGGTCGGCGTCGCTGGCGCGCTGCGGCTGCTGACCACCAGCGATCTGCAAACCCGTGTCCAAGCTATCGGACGCGACGATGAGGGCGTTGTTCAGCGGCACCGAGGCGAACGACAACGCGATACCGATCAACGCCACGATCGCGGCGTACTCGATGGAACTTGCGCCTGAAATGCCCTTCGACAACCGCGACAGGAAGGTGTGCGCCACTTCGATGATCCTTGGCCATGTGCAAAAAACACGGAGTCAAGGAATACCCGGTTGGGGGTTAACAGGTCCTGAATTGAGTGCCTATTCCGAGATGCAAGAGCACGGGCGTGAAAGTGCGTTGTTGTTCTTCTTATACCGGCTGTATTCGATGTCGACGTCTGCATGAGTTTTTCACAACCCCGCGTTTGCCGCTCCTGCCTGCGGTTCTGAATGGAAATCGACATGCAAGGGAAGCATTGCTTTTTCAGGACCCGCCGAAAAATCAGCGATATCAAGGGGTTAAGCAAACGCCCAACATCCGGGCACACGGGCCAAAAGCTTGGCGGAACCGAGACATAGATATGAAAGCGGCACCCTTATCGACAGGCTTATCCACAGGGTCTGTGGACGAGGCCTCTCGATGCCCGCAGGAGTGCGGGGTCACTTCGAACGAGGGCTTCAGCGTATCAAGGCGCGGTAGGCGTGCCAGCTCGCGTGCCCGATCAGAGGCAGGGTGACCGCCAGGCCGATGTAGAACGTCGCCAATCCGGCGATGGTGAACACCACGATCAGCGCCGCCCAAACCACCATGACCCGGATGTTGGTGATGACCGCGACGACGCTGATCACCACCGCCTGCACGATGTCGGCCTTGCGATCGAGCATCAACGGCAACGACACCACGCTGAAGGTGAAGGCGAGGGTCGCCATGACGCTGCCGACGAGGGTGCCAATCATCAGGAAGAGGTTGCCCTGGACACTGAACAGGGCGGCGTTGACCATGCTTTGCAGGTCCATGGACTGGTACGGAAACGACAGCGCGAAGATCATGACCGCGAGGCGCACCCATATGATCATGAACAGCACCTGCGCCAAGCCGAACCCGAGCAGATGCACCGGATTGGCGCGCCAGGCAGTCAGCGCCCGGGCGAGGCTCGGCTTGCGGCCGGCCTCCAGATCGCGGCTGATGGTGTAGAAGCCGACAGTGAGAGCGGGGCCGACCAGGAGAAAGCCGCCGATCAGCGGCGCGATGAGATACGCGAAGTCCGCGGCGTAAAGGCCGATGGTGAGGGCCACGCCGGCGGCGACGAAGATCAGGCCGTAGGCGAGGCTGACCAGGCCGGACCGGCGGAAATCCCGCCACCCGGCCGCCAGCCACTTGAACGGCTCGTCGCTGCGGACCGTGTTGATCCGATCGGCGTAGGGCAGCACATTTCCACGCGCCGCACTTTGCCCGGCTGGCGCTTCGTTTTCGGCCATCTCTTCCTCCCTGCCGTCACCGGCCATCTCGGCGCACCAGCGGCTTGGGCGGGCGCGTCGACTACCGTCCGTTTCAGTTCATGACGCTGACCCCGGTCCGACCGGAGACGAGGGTGACGTTTCGGGCGCGGAGTTCGCCACAAACCCTGCGTTATCACTCACACAAGGCTGACACGGCGGTACAGATCCGCATCATACCTGCGAAAAAGCGGCGCTTTCCCTTCCCAGTCGACCGCGGATACACGGGAACAACCGCTGCGCGTTGTTCCCGGTCTGTGGGGTCGCGGCGCCCGCCTCACGTACGCTCAGCAGACGATCCGGCATCGATTGCCCGAGCAGACCAGACGACAGCCGTCCGGTCCCTTGAACAGAACCGACACCGGGGCCTCGACGCACCGGATCTCGAAGGCGTTGACTCCGAGGTCCGCGGGGTCGCTGATCGCGTAGACCTTCTTCGTATCGGAGGGGCAAAATGACATCATTTTCCCCGTCGTTTCGGAAAACGCGACGATGTAGTCCGCCTGCATATCCGCCAGGTGCTCTTCCAGGGTCTTGGGCGCGTCCTCGGGGGGCACTTCCACCCGCTTGTCTCCGGGCTTCAGGGATCGCGCTGCGTGGGCTTCGTTGTCGAAGACGTTTCTCCAACGAACGTCGGACATTCCGGGTTTCTTTGCCATCGATGACCTCCTCGTTCACCAGGTTCAAGGTTCGCCCGACGATCCGGGCGGCACGGCCACGGCCGCGAGCGCCGCGCAGTGTCCAGTTCAAGAGCGCACAGTCAGAAATTCAATGTCAGTCGGGCTTGCACCGTGGTTTCGGGCACGAACATCGGGCCGATCCGGGTGGACGACCGGAAGCTGTCGTCCTGAAACCGGAACTGCTGATTGAGAAGATTGCGTCCCTCGACGCTGACGATGCCGAGCCGCTTCGGCAGACGGTAGCCGATGACGGCGTCGACCAGGAAGAACGAGTCGCTGTCTTCCGGATAGGCGGAGAAACTGGAGATGTCGACCGTCTGGTCGACGAACGTGCCTTTGGCGCCCGCAAACCACCCGCTCGGATGAAAATAGTTGACCGACACCGGAACCATGACCGTCTCGACGCTGCCGGGGAACGGGAACGAGAACCCGAGGAACGTCGTTTCCGGCCTTTCGAATGTCTCGGCCTCGACAGCGGCGCGCACCGCCCAGCGGTCGCCGGGTGTCCAATAGACGTACCCGGCGTAGAGGTCTTCCTCCCACGTTTCCTGGATCGTCGGGAAACCGGCGGGGGTGAGAATGGGGATGTCGATGGTCCGCCGGGACGCTTCCGCGCCGGCGTACAGATCATCGAGCAGACGAACATCGAGCCCGACCCCGTAGCGGCGCGACTCGCTGCCGTCCAGGTCGTCATAGAACTGGTTGAAACCGGCGACCTGCGTCGGTTCCAGGGTCTGCTCGATCACCAGCGGCCGCTTGACGGTCTCCAGGTAGGCCGCGCGCAGGCGCAGCCTGTCCGTGACGTTCCATTGCACGCCGAGCTTCGGATCGAGCCCGTCCACATCGATCTCCTCCTCGCCATCCCGTTCCTGCCGGAACGACGCCCAGCTCAACCCCAGCGTCACGACGACATCATCGAAAGGCGTGGCGTTGCCGTAGGCGTAGACGGTCTGGTGGGTCACGTCGGGCTTCGAGGTAATGCCATCCAACTGGAAGCGCTCGGTGACGTCCACGTCGTAGAGCCCGCCGCCGACGGAGAGATTGTACTTGTCGCCGCTGACGATGTACTGCATCTCGCCCTGATAGCCCTCGTCCTCGATCACGTCGTCCTGAAAGCTCGGCAGGTCCTCCAGACGGTTCTCGCGTCGCCCATAGGCGACGGAAGCGAGGAGATCCGAGCCGGGCGCGAAGGACAGCCGGCCGCCCAGGCGAACATTGTCCTGTTCGATCTCTTGACGAAAGTCGGGGCGGTAGTCCGCCGGATCGAAGTTCAGGATCAGGTCCCCCTGGTCCCGCCGTTCGCGCCGGGCCTCGACCTGCACGCTGGCGTTCGGCGTAACGGCGACCTGGGCGAACACGGTGCTCAAATCCACAGCGAAGTCGTTGTTATCGCGAAAGCCGTCGTCCTGGAGGTGAAAATGGCCGCCGCTGGCCGACAAGCCATCGTAGACGCCCGACGCAATCGCCTCGCCGCCCCAGCGGCGGTTGCTTCCGGCGACGGTGGACAGCGCCAGGTGCGCCTCGTTGCGTTCGAACAGCGGGGTGTATTCGTTCAACCCTGGCGACCCCGGCCCCCCGCGGGAGATCACGTTCAGATCCGTTTCGAGAAAGCTGGGCTGGATTGGGTTGATATTGATGTCCTGCAGCAACTGCGACTTCAAGAGCTCGCTCACCCGCGCCAGTTCGTGGCGGGGGCGCGTCCGGTTGAGATCGGCGAGGAAGCGATGGGCGCTGGCATCGCTCGGCGCCAGAGCGAGCGACCACGCGGCTTCGTTGACGCCGAGTTGCTGGAACCCCAAGTCCTCGTAGATGCGCCCGAGGCTGGCGCCGCGCGCCGCGCGGTCCTTGTCGAGCAGCAGGCGGCCGCGGTAGACGGCGCGGTTGTCGTTGAGGGCGATCGAGCGCTCGATGTCGCGCAAAGCCTCGACCGGCCGATTCTCGGTCTGCTTGCGGATGGCGTCGTAGAGGTGGGGAGTGGGATCGAGCGGGTCGAGTTCCTTGGCGCGCTCCAGTTCCCGCGCCGCAAAAGCGTCCCGCCGCTCCTCGAAGTAGGCCTTGCCGAGGTAGGAGCGCACCAACGAATCGCCGGGATCGAGACCAGCGGCGATTTCCAGTTCCCGCCGGCCCTCCTCCAGGTCGCCGCCGCGGATCTTCGCCAGGCCGAGCCCGAGGCGCGGTAGCGGATCGGCGGCATCGAGCACCGCGGCGCGCCGGAACGCCAGCGCCGCGTCGTCGTAGCGGAATGCGGTGAGCGCCGCGAAGCCGAGCACGGTCTGCACTCGCCCCAGCGTCGGAGCCAGGGTTTCCGCCGTCCGCGCCGCGGCCAAAGCTTCTTGGCGAGCGCCGAGCGCGAGGCGGATCTCGGCGAGCCGCGCCCACGCCAAGCCGTCGCCGGGGCTCTGCTCCACCGCCGCCTGCAGCACGTCGCGCGCCTCCTCCAGCCGCTGATCGGCCTGGAGTGCGTAGGACAGCGCAATCTTCGCCGCCGCCGCGTCCGGAGCCAGCGCCACACCCTGGCGCGCCGCCGTCAGCGCCCGCGCACGATCGTTGGCGGCGACCGCGATCACCGCGCGCAGCGACCACGCCAACCCCGCCGACGGGTCCGCGGCCAGCGCCGCTTCCGCCGCCGCCTCCGCCTCCGCGACCCGACCGACGTTGAGAAGGGCCGCGGCCCGTCGCACGTGGGATTGCGCGATGAGTTGCCCCTGCCCCTGCCCCGGTTCCTCTGGCGGCAGCGCCAGGATCGGCGGGTAGTAGAGCGCCCATTGCACCGCGTCGGCCGGCCGCACCACGACCATCCGGCTCGGCGCGGTGCCGGCAGTCGCAACGCCGGCCTCGCCATTGCCCAGTTCGAGCCGCCCCTGGTCGTTGGCGGCGACGACCCGGCCTTCGAACACCACGATCTCGGTGCGCCCGCCGCCAACCAGAACCGCGAACTCGGTGCCCTCGGCGGCGGCGTTCACATAAGGCGTGTCGACCTGGAGCGAGCGCGGCCGCCGGCTGAAGAAATTGATCGCCCCCGACAGGAGTTCCAGGAAGGTCCGCTGTTGCGACGTCTCCGTCAGCAGGCGCAGGCTGGAGTTCTGGTCGAGGCGGATGACTCCGTCGTTGAAGAATGAGACCGCAGCGCGACCGTTGTCGCCGACCCGGATCATGTCGCCCGCGCACAGCAGCGTCTCGGCATCAGCCCGTCGCCAGTCGCCAGCCGCGGAGCGCCGTACGTCGACCACGCCCTCCGCCGACACGACCCGGCCCACCGGGTCGTTGCACGGCCCGGCGGCATTTGCCGCAGGATTGCAAAGAAGCCAGACGGCGCCCAGAACCCCGAGCAGCCAGCGCCATCGCGGAATAATCATCGTTTCCCCGCCCGCGCCTCTTCTTACACCTGTTGCCGTCGAAGACGTTTCTTGCGCGAAGTCCATGAGTGTCCAGAAAACAACTCTCGAATACAAGCATGATCTCAAGTCTTGCGTCTCGGAGTGTCGCGCCCGGAGTCAGGATCGGCTGTCGGTGATGACCGTCGAGGCCGCACCTCTCGGCAACATCTGGTTGCGCTTGCAGGCTTGCCTGTAGAGGCGGCTCGGCCCGTCGTGCGGCTCGAGATCGAGCACCACGGCAAACAGGTCCTCGGCGGTTGTCCACTGCCGCTGCCGGTAGGCATCCAGCGCCTCCTCGAAGCGCTCGCACACCTCGAGGTGGTGTGCGGTCGCGGTGCTGCGATGCGTAATGATTTCACAAATGGCTATCGGCTCCGCCTTGCCGACGATCTGGAAGTCGCCGAGCGGGCGGACCAGCACCTCGTCCACGCCCTCCACTACCTGCATGCTGGCGAGGAGTTTCGCATGGAGCCGCTTGTTAAGGTTCTGGATGCGCGCTGCAGTGTTGGCGGGATCGCCGGTGACGTTGTAGACGAAGCGGCCGCCGCCGCCGGCCGGCCCCACCTGCACCTGGCCGTCATGGAGCCCGATGCGGGTCATGAGACGGCCCCCGGTCCGCTCCCGTGCGAAGCGATCCATGGCGGCGCGGGCGTCGAGCGCCGCCAGACAGGCCTTGCGGCGCACCGCGATGTCAGGCGCGGCGGCGGTCCAGGCGCACATCAGGCTGTCGGCGACGAACGCCCAGACGTCCACATCGTGGCGCCGCACCGCTTCCGCCAGCGCGTCGAAGTACTCCTTCATGATCAATGCCAGCGCCGTCGGCTCCAGCTTCTCCGAAAACGCCGTGTAGCCCTGGGCGTCGCTGGCGAGGCACGCGGCGTAGACGACGCGGTTGAGGGCGCTCGGCTCCAGGTCGCGCTCGGTCAGCGCCGCCGCCACCGCCTCCGGCACGAAGTAGCGGATGGCGCGGCCGGCGCGAGCCCGCTGCCGGCGGGCCAGGAGGTACTGGCCGAGCACGCCCACCAGCAACGCGAACGGAAGCTGGACCAGCACCGGGGTCGCCAGCGGCAACCAAAGGTCGGCGCGGTTGAACGCCAATTGGGCCGCAGCGACATAACCGCCGGCCACTAGGGCGACGGCCGGCACCGCGGTCGCCGCCGGCAGGACGTAGGCGACGGCGCCGACGACGATTCCGAGCGCCAACACCAGGACCGCGCCCGCCGCCGCTCCCGCCTGACGCATGGTCCGGCCGGTGAGGAGGTTACCGAACGCGGTCGCCGCGATCTCGACGCCGCTGATGTCGATGCCGTCGGCGCTTGAGTAGACGGTGTGAAAGGCATCCTGCTGTTCCGGCGAATACAGCTCCGCAACGCCGACGAATACGCAGGCGCCCGCCAGATCGTCCCTCACCGGATCGCCCCCGGCCTCGCCCCGCCGCAGGCGGTGGTAGGGAATGGTGCGGACGGAGCCGGCGGGACCATAGAAGTTGAGGACATGACTGTCCGCCCCCGCGTAGGCGCCGGCGAGCGCCGCGAACAGCCGGCTTTCGGGAGAGGGCTCCCGGTTCGCCAACAATGCCCTGATCCGCACCCCCAGTCCGGGATCGTTGAGGAACATGTGACGCAGCGATTGCATGTAGGCCCGCACCGCGCCGGCGTCGGCGAGCGCCTCCCCGGACATCGGAAGCCGATCGGCGCCGGGCGCTCCGGCGTTGGAGAGCAATTGTGCCCAGCCGCCAAGACTCGGCAGGGCGAGGACCTGCAGGGCGGCGACCGGCAGGGTCGGGGCATCGCCCACCGACGGCTTGAAGCTCCAGAAGCGGCTGACCCGGGCGGGCACCTTGGGCAGCGGGAACGGCGCCAGAGCGCGGGCGGCGACCGCCAGTTGCCGCACCGGCGACACCAGTGTCTCGCGCCACAGCCATGCGCCGCCGCCGCCGCTGCTGGTGGTCACCGGCCTCTTGCGGGTGCGCAGCGGCTGGAACAGGACGACGCGCTCGGCCCGCGCTACGGCTTCTGCAAACGCCGCAGTCTCCGCAGCGGAGCCGGCGGTGTCGAACATCATATCGAACACGATGACCGAGGCGCCGCGCGCCGTCAGCGAGTCAACAACCTCCGCGTAAAGGGTCCTGGGCCAATCCGACGAGCGATGGGAGAGCTGCAGCGTTTCCGCCGTCGCCCGGTCGAGAGTAACGACAGCCATGTCGGGCGGGGCCGCGATCGGTCCGCGGATGTTGAACAGCCACGACAAACCGAGTGTTTCTTCGAATGCCGTACCCGCAGGCGAAGCGGCGAGGAGGGCGCCGCCGAGCCCGGTCGCGAGGCCGAGCAGACACCCCCGCGCCCACCGGGCCGCACTGCCGTCCGGTCCTTTGGCGCGGCTCGACCGGAAGCCGAACGGCATCAGCTTCAGCGCTGCGGCTCCTCGCTTACGACGTCTTCCAGCGCTTCACGATCCAGCACGATGATGACGCCGCGTTTAACGTCGACCACGCCGGCCTCGTGCCAGGCGCGGAGCTGTTTGTTTACCGCCTCCCGCGACGTGCTCACCATGCTGGCCAGCAATTGCTGCGGCAGGTGGATGGAGATGCGGATCGACGCGCCACTGGGTTCGCCATAGTGGTCGGCAAGGAACAGGAGGCGCTTGGCGAGGCGAATCTTGAGGGGCAGGAAGCTCATGTCCTCCACCTGCTCGTCGGTGCGGCGCAGGCGCTGGGCCATAATCATGAGGAGCTTCCAGCACGCCTCGGAACTCTGCCTCAGGCACGGCAGGAAATCGCGGCGGGACAGGATCAACAAATCGGTCGGCGCAAGGGCGACAGCGTCGGCGGTGCGCTCCCCGCCATCGATCATCGCGATTTCGCCCATCAGTTCGCCGGGTTCCAGCACCGCCAGGACGACCTCGCGGCCGTCCGCGGAGTTGGAGGAAATGCGCACTCGGCCGGAGAGCACCGCCATCATCGAATCGCCCAGGTCCCCTTTCAGAAAGATATTCTGGCCCGGGCGGTAGGTACGCGTCAGCGAAACCGCGGCCAAACGGTCGAGATCCTCCGGCGAGAACACGCCCAACAGGTTGTGCTGTGCAAAGACGTCCCGCAACGCCCGGCGCTTGTCACTCATGAGTAAGCGCTTCCAACAATGACATGGGCCTGTTTGCTCCACCCGATTGTAACACAGGCCTCATCGGCGATACATAGACCATCGCGCCGACGCCAGGCCAACAGGGACAGGGACGAGACACCACATCATGCAGAACCGCTGGTCGAACACCGAAGCTGACGCTGCCGTCAGGCGCTACGCCGAGCAAAGGGTCGAGCGCGACCTTGCCTTGCGCACCTATTCCACCCGCCTGCTCGGCGGCGAACCGAGGCTGGTGATCCACGGCGGCGGCAACACCTCCGTCAAGACGACGATGCGGGAGATTAACGGCGAGCCGGTGGATGTGATCTGCGTCAAGGGCAGCGGCTGGGATATGGCGACCATCGAGCCGGCCGGCCTGCCGGCGGTGCGCCTCGCTCCGCTGCAGAAACTGGCCGAACTCGATGCGCTGTCCGACGAAGCCATGGTCAACGCCCTGCGCGGCAACCTGCTCGACTCGACGGCGCCCAACCCGTCCGTCGAGACGCTGCTGCACGCCTTCCTGCCACACCGCTACATCGATCACACCCACGCCAACGCTGTGCTGGCGCTGACCGATCAGCCGGACGGCGAGGCGCTGTGCCGGGAGGTGTTCGGCGAGACGATGGCGTACGTCCCGTTCATCATGCCCGGATTCGCTTTGGCCAAGAAAGCCATGGAGGCGTTCCGGGAGACGCCGGAGGTGGAGGGCATGGTGCTGCTGAAGCACGGCGTCTTCACCTTCGGCGACAGCGCCGAGCAGGCCTACCGACGGATGATCGACAAGGTGTCGGAAGCCGAGGCGCGCATTGCGCGGACCCGGCGCGACGGCGGTGACGCCGATGGCGGCGCGCTGGCGCGGGCGCGGCGCAGGTTGTTCCCGGCAAAGGCGCGGCCCGCGGCGGCAGCGCCGTCGGCCGCCGCGGCGCCGGTCGCCGCCGTCGCCCCGATCCTGCGCGGCCTCGCCGCAATCGACGCCGGGAACGGCGATGTTCGCCGGTGGATCCTGGACTTCCGCAGCGGGCCGGAGATCCTGGCGTTCGTCAACGGGCCGGATCTCGCCCGCTACAGCCAGCAAGGCACCGCCACGCCGGACCACGTTATTCGCACCAAGCACCGGCCGCTGATCGTGCCGACCCCGGCGGCCGATAACCTGGAGGAGTTCCGGGCCGGGGCGGAGGCGGCGATGGCCGCCTACGTCGCCGAGTATCACGCCTACTTCGCGCGCAACAACGCCCGTCATGACCCGCCGAAGCAGGAACTGGATCCTGCGCCGCGGATGATTCTGGTGCCGGGACTCGGCCTGTTCGGCCTTGGCGCCTCGGCCAAGGCAGCGGCGATTGCCGCCGATCTCGCCGAGACCAACGTCGAGGTGATCAGCGCCGCCGAGAGCATGAGCCGCTACGAAGTGCTCCCGGAGGCCGACACCTTCGACATGGAATACTGGTCGCTCGAACAGGCAAAGCTCGGCAAGGCCACGGAGAAGCCCCTCGCCCGCCACGTCGTGGTCGTCACGGGCGGCGGTTCCGGCATCGGCGCGGCGACCGCGGCGGCGTTCCGCGCCGAGGGCGCAGAAGTCGCGGTGCTCGACCGCGACGGCGAACAAGCTGAAGCTGTCGCCAGGGCCAACGGCGGCCTGGGCCTGGCTTGTGACGTCACCAACCGGTCGGCGGTGCGGGCGGCGTTCGACCGGCTCGCCGAAACCTTCGGCGGGGTGGACATCGTGGTCTCCAATGCCGGCGCCGCCTGGCAGGGGCGAATCGGCGAGGTCCCCGACGACGTGCTGCGCCAGAGCTTCGAGCTCAACTTCTGGGCCCACCAGACGGTCGCCCAGGCCGCCGTCCGCATCATGCGGGCGCAAGGCACCGGCGGCTGTCTGTTGTTCAACGTCTCCAAGCAGGCCCTCAATCCCGGCCCCGATTTCGGTCCTTACGGCCTGCCCAAGGCGGCGACCCTGGCGCTGATGCGCCAATACGCCATCGACCACGGCAGGGACCGCATCCGCGCTTCGGCCGTCAATGCCGACCGAATCCGCACCGGCCTGCTCACCGACGACATGGTGCGGGACCGGGCCGATGCGCGCGGCGTCAGCGAGGCGGCTTACATGTCCGGAAATCTGCTCGGCGCAGAGGTCACTGCCGAAGACGTCGCCTGCGCCTTCGTTCATCTGGCGCTGGCGCGGCGCACCACCGCCGCCGTGCTCACCGTCGACGGCGGCAACATCGCGGCGGCGGTTCGGTGAAACGGCCAGCGCGAAAAAACATCCGCAGATCTGGCGTCCCGGTTGGGTTGCGGATGTTCGGGTGCTAATCTCGGGAACGCGTGGGTCCGACGCGACGTAACGTTGCGGCGGGACCGCCACGCCATCTCAAGGGGATTTCGAGCAATGAAGAAACACTGGACTACGGGCATCGCATTCGGGGCAGGGGTGCTGGCCGCTGCGGGCGGCGTCATGAGCGGGCCGGCTGCGGCGGCCGACCTTCCCGTCAGCTTCAATCTCGACGTGCTGCCGATTCTCAACAGCCGTTGTTCCGAATGCCATGCCCCCGGCGGCGACGGCTATGAGAAGAGCGGCTACGACCTGACCACCTACGAGGGCGTCATGGCCGGCACCAAGTACGGTCCGATGGTGATCCCCGGCGACCCGATGAGCAGCAACCTGGTGCGGCTCGTCGCCGGCAAGGCGGCGCCGGAACTGCGCATGCCCCACAACCAGCGCCCCCTCCTCGACCCCCAGGTCAAGATTCTGTCCGACTGGGTGAAAGAGGGCGCCAAGGACAACTGACCGGCGCCGGTCATGCTGCTTTCGTGGATTGCCGCCCATGGTCCGCGACCATGCCCGCAATGACGTCGCGTGCCGGAAGCGGCTCTCCGCGCTTTCCTTGACGGTCATTGCGAGGAGGCGTGGCCGACGCGGCGAGGCAGACTGCGGCCGCTACCTCATGCCGAACCCGGGGTTGAACTCCGGGACGGTCGCGCGGAGCGCGGCGTCCAATTCGGGGCGGTGGCGGGTAACCATGACCTTGTCGGCTTCCGGCGCTTCCCACCCCTGCATCAAAGCGGCGCCCTGTTGCAGTTGGGCGAGCATCGCGCGCTTCTGCTCGGCCGAGAACCGCGTATTGCTCTCGATCATCAAGCGGGCCGCGGCCAAGCCGGCCTCGATCTCCGGACGACGCCGCTCCACTTCCAGAGCGATGTAGGCGAGATGCGGTCCGCCTTGCGTCCCCAATCGGCGGCGCCGTCAAACCCGTAGCGACGGGCGGCGGCGTCCACCTCGGCATAGGCGGGAGACGACCGCACGCCGGCGAGGGCCTTGCTGAACGGCGCCTCCGAGTTGGCCTTGGGATCCCGCGCGAACTCGTCGCGGTACTGCCGGAACTCCTGCTCGTGCTTTTCCGCGATCGCCCGCATCTCGGGCATGGAGTCGATGAACTGCCGAATGTCACGATCTGTCAGCGGCGTCTCTGCCCGCGCCGGAGCCATTAGCGCCATGAACGCAAGCACGACGGCGAGGATCGCGGCTCGAGGCACACCCATGCCCTCTGCTCCCGCTCCTGCTCCTGCTCCTGCTAGTGCAGGTCCCCAGATCCGCTTCGGAGCGCGAACAGCATCACCGTCAGCACGATGCGAACAGGACGCCTTGATGCCGAGTTGCTTGCGTTCCTCGGAATTAGGGTCCACCGCCCAGGTGAAACGTGGCGACGTCGCGGGAAGCATCCGTTCCAGCGTCGCTTCCTGGTGCCGATCGGCGCTACTCCACCGCCTCGTCGTAGAGCGGCGGCGCCATCGCGATCTGATGCCCCGGGAAATACTCGTTGTAGTACATCCCCTCCATCAGTTCGACGTCCTCCGGCACCTCATCCTTGTAGCCGGTGAGGATCCCGTAGACGTAGTCGGTGCCGTACTCGCGGAACTTGGTGGCCTTGAACACCGATTCGCCAGCGCGGGCCTTGGTGATGAGCGACAGGTCGGGGGGCAATGCGCCACCGTTGGCGGCGCGCGCCATCTGCTCGTTGGGGAATGGCGACGGGAAGGTGTCTGCGGCCTTGCCCGGCCGCATGAACATCTCTCCCTCCTCGTCGGGACCGTCCTCCACTTCGTATTGCGCCGCGATCTCCTGCACTTCCTCCGGCGTGTAGCCGAGATCAGTGAGGTTGCGGAACGCGATCAGGTCGACGCCGTGGCAACTGGCGCAGACCTGGCGGTAGACCTGAAAGCCGCGCTGCAGCGCGCCGCGATCGAAGGTGCCGAAGATCCCGCCGAAGCTCCAGTCCTCGGCGGGAGGAGTCGCCTCCGCCGCCCGTCCGTCCGTGGCGGAGAAAGCCGTCAGCAGGCCCGCGACGGCCGCGGCTACGAGGCGGTTCATTCCGCTGCTCCCATGGCCGGCTGAGGGTGCTTGAGCACCGCCTCGCTGATGCTGGACGGCAGCCTCGTCGGCCGCTCGAACCATCCCAGCAACGGCATCACGATCAGGAAATGGCCGAAATAGTAGGCCGTTGCGATCTGACCGATCCAGATCCACGCCCCCTCCGGCGGATTGGCGCCGACGACGCCGAGCAGGATGCAGTCGAGCAGGAAGATCCAGAAGAACTGGCGGTAGAGCGGCCGGAAGCGGGCGCTCCGCACCTTGGACGTATCGAGCCACGGCAGGACGAGCAGGATGAGGATGGAGCCGAACATCAGGATCACGCCGATCAGCTTGGCGGGCACAAACCAAACGTCGAAGGTGATCGCCCGCAGAATGGCGTAGTACGGGAGGAAGTACCATTCCGGCACGATGTGCGCCGGCGTGACCATCGGGTCGGCCGGGACATAGTTGATCGGCTCGCCGAACAGATCCGGCATGAAGAACACGAAGAAAAAATACAGGATCAGGAACACCCCGAGCCCGAAGGCGTCCTTCATCGTGTAGTACGGCGAGAGGGGAATGGTCGTCCTGCGGCCCCCTGCATCGATGCCGAGCGGATTGTTGGACTTGGTGGTGTGCAACGCCCACAGGTGCAGGAACACCAGCGCGAAGACAACGAACGGCAGCAGATAATGGAAGGCGTAAAACCTGTTGAGGGTGGGATTGGCGACCGAGAAGCCGCCCCACAACCACGTGACGATCGGCTCGCCGATCAGCGGAATGGCGGAGAACAGGTTGGTGATGACCGTCGCCGCCCAGAAGCTCATCTGCCCCCACGGCAGCACGTAGCCCATGAACGCCGTCGCCATCATCGCCAGCAAAATGAACACGCCCAGCATCCAGAGCAGTTCCCCTGGCGCCTTGTAGGAGCCGTAGTAGAGCCCGCGGAACAGGTGGATGTAGACCACCAGGAAGAACATCGACGCGCGGTTCATGTGCAGATAGCGCAGCAGCCAGCCGTAGTTCACGTCGCGCATGATGCGCTCGATGCTGGTAAACGCGTAGTCGACATGCGGCGTGTAGTGCATGGCGAGGAAAATGCCGGTGGCGATCGGCGATGACCAGCACGATTCCCGCCAGCGAGCCAGTTCCACCAATAGTTCAGGTTTCCCGGCGCCGGGTAGTCGACGAGGTGATCCTGCATCAGCGTGAACACCGGCATGCGGTCATCGACCCAGCGGATCACCGGGTTCTTCCATTGATGGGACGGTTCTGGAATTGCCATGGCCTTGGGTCTTTCAGCCGATGCGGATGGTGGTGTCGTCGACGAATTCGTATGGAGGCACGACGAGATTGGGGCATGCCGGCCCTTTCTGGATTCCACCCGACGTCGTAGTGCGAGCCGTGACACGACAGAACCAGCCGCCGAATTCCGCCCTCGGATCGCCGGACTTCTGACCGAGAGGAATGCAGCCCAAGTGCGTGCAGACCCCGATCATCACCAGCCATTCCGGCTTCTGAACCCGCTCAGCATCCGGTTGCGGATCGACCAGCTGATCGATGGGAACATCCCGCGCTTCTTCGATCTGCTCGGCAGTGCGATGATCAATGAATACGGGCTTGCCCCGCCAAACGACCGTAATCCTCTGGCCTTCCTCCACGGGTGACAAATCGACGCCCGTGGTGGCCAGCGCCAGCGTGTCCTTGGCCGGATTCATGCTGTCGATGAACGGCCAGACCGCGAGCGCCACGCCGGCCGCGGCGACGGTGCCGGTGGCGATCAGAAGAAAATCTCGCCGCGACTCGCCATCGCCAGAGTGCCCGGGAGAGTCGGAAGCTGCGTGTGCCATGGAAACAACCTCTTGTTGCCCGTGAGCGGGCCGGAGCTCGCCCTGCGAGACGCTGGCTCCCTCACCATTTACACCCCGGCGGTCCAACGTCAATGCTGCGGTGCAGCATACCCGCAGGACCGAAACGAAATCAATGCCGATCCGGCACGTCCACCGGCCGCACCCGTGACTGCGGCATGGACGCCGCTGCGTATAGCGGAAAAGCCCTACGTTGCAAAGGTTCAACGGCGCTGCCATGGTCGCGGCATGCGCCTCGCCCTTTCCAGCCCGGACATCCTCGGAACGCCGGCGCCATGATGCGCACTGCTGCATGTCTCGGCGTCGCGGCAGATATGATCGGGCCCCGCGGATTCCTGCTCGATGACCGCCATGCGAACCCGCCCGGGCCCGTTGCAAAGCCGGCGCATTCATGAAGTCCAGGCCTTGGTGTCCAGTTGCCACGCCTTACGGTGACCGCACCCCGGACAGACGAAGCCGTCCTGCCAGCGCGCGTCCGCCGGATAGGCGGCGCACGCCGCGTCATCGGGAAAACGTCGCAGAAACTCGAGCACCGAGCGCGGAAAATCACCCATGGCAAACGCCTCCTCAAACCACCCGTTCGCCATGCGTTCTACACCATCCACCCTCCCCTGTCACTACATCCCGTACGGCCGGAGGCAAGGG